>NZ_JBWNMZ010000010.1:0-27144 GCF_056435145.1 Ignicoccus sp. | reverse complement strand
AATTTCTTAAATGGAGAGAAAAATAGCTGGGAATTGTAAGGAAGCGGTAGAACGAAAGCCTTTTAAGGGAAGGAACTTGGAGCTTTATACGGAAGCGCTCGGTGGAGTCTCAAGAGAGGATAGAAAGGAAGAAATAATAATAATAACCCCTAAAGCTCAGTAAATCGTAATTGAGTTATCCGAAAAGCTGAGAGCGATGTTGGTGAATATTTTACTTTCCTTCGGATCTGGTCTGGGACGTCAACAATAGTTACTCTCGCGACTTCGAAACAAGCTTTGGCTAGGCCTATTATTTTTGGAAGCCATCTTCTTGGTTCCATTTCAATCCTCAAAGTAGTTTACACTTGTGATTTCCTAGTTTTCCTATACCCAATATCTCATTAAACGTATCAATATATAAGGACTTTCTATCCCTCTTAGCATAAAATTAAGTTCAAGGCTTCACTCTTAATCGAATTCAATATTACCACTCTTTCATTCGCCCAATTTATTTATGTAAACTCGTTTGGTGTCTCCCGTAATATTGCTCGCGGATTCCACACCTAAGAAAACGAAGTATCCATAACTGACGATGTCCGTGAACCCAATTCTACTTCTTATCGCCTTAAAGACCCTTGTGTGGGGCGTTAGAATTAAAACGACACTCCTTAGGCTGGCATTATATTAAAGAATATTGAAATGAATGTTTATAGTACGGAAAAAAGCCACAGTACACATTCTTTCTTTTTAAGTATAATTTTACTTTTTATCCATTTTTAAGGACGTATTGTGTAATTCCCTTAATTATATTTTTCAAGATTTCTTCCTTATCACCTCCATTGCAGATGTACCTTACATACAAAATGATGTTTCCATCGGTATTATTGATGGCTTTGAGATCGATGCAATTGCTAAGAAGTCCACTATGAGCAAGGAAATTACGAATATTCTTGTTTTCTAATGGTTTATTGCATCCGCAATAGTGGTTCTTGATCTCCGGAGAAACCTCGCTCGCCCACTTTTCTATCCCCACCTTTAATTCAAAGAGTCTGTCAGTTATTGTTATAACATCGTTGTTTGCATTTTTATTGTTTTTAAGTTTTTCTATCTCCTTTTTTACCTTCTTTCCTATTCTATCTCTTATTCTATCTAAATCGTTTTCGATAAATATCATTCTGGTGGGATTTAGCCATTTTGCAATCCTTTTAAACTCGCTCTCTCCATTGAGGGTAATTAGTTCTATGTAGTCTTTCGTAGATGTATTAGTGATTGCATTGACTATATTCTCTACGTACTTCTCTAACAGCTTTATACAGCAAAACACTTCTATATCTCTAGATCTTTTTTGGAAATTCTCTGGCTTCTCTAAAAACAGTAAGCCAGCGAATGGCAAATCGACGCTTAAGGATACCTCTGAATTGACTAGACCTTCAATTGGTACCGTAAAGCAAATAGAAATTCGGTCTTTTGCTGGTTGATTACTATTGTTTAGTTTCATCTTAATTACGGAGAACGCAAGCAGCGGTAAATTGAAGTAATATGAATATAGGGCGCCTACTTCTTTAACCAATGAAGTCGATAAACTTTGTGCCAACGAGTTACTCATATTTCTTGAAAGCTCTTTCAGCGATGTAACAATTTCTTGAGCTAGTCCTAATGCAATTGTCTTGGAGTTATATTTGGTCGTTTGTTTGTGAATATTGAAGTAGATATCATTAGTGGTGATTTTGTCGTGGACTTTTTTAACTTTCCCTAATACGGGATCTGATGTTACCGTGATGTAGGAGATTTCCCTTTCACCTCCTTTGTCACTACTCTTTGTTATAGGGATCAATAAGCTCACACTCTTAGCTACCTCTTCTGATGCCCTTCCAAGTTCAATAGTAATCTGATTGAAGCCGCCCGAACTGTCGAATGCTAAGTAAATGTTGTTAACATCGTTGTTCAATTCTTTTTCTAAGATACTGAAAAGAACTGTTTTGAAGAATAACTCTAGTTCCTCTAAAACGTTTTCGAAGAAAATGGGGGTTTCATGATTTTTGTCGCCATTCTTGATTTTACCAGAGGTCTTATTAAAGTCCAATTTTACGTCTCTGTTACTGTTGCCGAGGTTGATTTTGTAGATCCCTAATGAAAGTGAAGGAATCACATACGTAATTAACTTAGAGCTGTCCTCAAGGTTAGGATATCTGATATTAATAGTGGCTTTGGAATAACCAACGCTAGAGTTTCTGGGAGTAGGGCCAAGATTGATCTCCCTCATATCTGACGATGAGCTAATATCAATGGACTCTACCCCTACAAGTACTACCTCATTTTTCAAGCTATCGAAGGCCTTTATAGTATCATTTAGTATATATGCTAAGTAAAGGTTAGTTAGGGCATTAGTTGCAAGCGTAATGATTTTACCGACACTATAGTTATCGATCATATCTTTATTTTTAATTAACATCCTTAACTCGTCTTGCTGGCGTAAAATTATTTCTTCTATTTTCTTTCTTAAATCTTCATTAATCACGCCTTTATTTTTAGTTAGCCTCCCTAACTCGTCTAGTATTTCTTTCAATTTTTCAATAGACCCACCTCTAGGGCCTCCTTTATTGTATCCTATAATAACATCGTTGATGAGGTTCTCGATGAGGCTCAATGGTATAAAAAAGATGGCTATTATCTTTTTCGGCTTATTTTCAATTATCAACTTAGACAGTGATGCGATAGGTGACAGCTTCAAGCCCTCAAGTTTTATTTTATTTTCCGTATCTAAATTAAAATTTATATTATGGTAGTTAAATACCCAACCCATGGTGGTTGTAAATACTATAATGTCGTTTTTCTCCTCATTTCTATACATTTTAGATCGCCATAAATTCCTAGACGTTTCTCCTTAAAGTAGTTACTCCTCGCCCTCTTCCAGGAGGTTCGTGTCTTCGTGCGTTTGGCCCCATTCTATCCATCGCCTTCAAGGTGTAGAGAGTCAAAATGCAGGCAAAATCAAATTAATCATGCAAATCGAACTTACAGCCGTTCAGGAAGGTATTAATAATTTCTAAGGAGATATAAATCCGATAGCGTATCGGGAGGCAGCACTGTTGATGGTAGAGCTAACGTATAGTAAGGCACTAACAACGGGTAAGGGGATAAAAACGATGAACTCCTCGGTTATGAGAAGAGAGGACATTGAGGAGCCTTGCTCTTAAGCAAACAGTAGAGTTTGCCGTTATGTGCAATGAATCTTCGAGTACTACTTATTATTTCATTTGCTGACATTAAAACATTTCTCGTAACCCAACCGGGCGTTAAGCCTGTCTTTTCAGACGTGTAGTAACTAATAACACCAATACCTTCTCCTAATTGCTCCTATCGAATCGAAAGCGTATCTATTAATAGTGAAGTTTTTCGGCTACCTTGATGAACTTTCCTTTCTCGCAACCGCTTTTGTTTGCTTGAAACTTTACGTTTTGGACAAACCATCTCACGAGGGTTCTACTACAGAGTCAAACCACTTTGTCCACAGCTTTAAATGTATAAGCTTTATAATGTATACACAACCGGCGTGCGAATTACTTGCGAATAGAGGTGGTAGTCAAAAGGATCTTTATTGCTGACCTTTACTACACCGCTATCAATAAAGAGTACATTGTGATTCCATAGAGTAATTCTTACAGTTAACCTTTATATAATTCATGATGAATAGAGAGCGAAGAGAGGTAGGTTAAAGTTAAAATAAATAAGCAAGGGCCTCCTCAAGGAGGTGTAGGCGTTTTATGTGTTTGCCATCCAAAGTGCCCTCTACATCGAAATTCCTAACGTTAGTTCTGAGATCGAAGAACCAAACTCTGCTCAAGACTACTGCTGAGGTTTTTGAGATGGTGGACCGACGGTGGGTAACCGTTTCCAGCTTTACTATCTATATACCAGATTTCTCCGTTTTAGTTCGGACTGGACGCGATTAAACAACATCTATCATGTTATCTTCCCTTAAGCATTGGGTATTTCTTGTTAATGGGTCTTAAGGCTTTATGGTTTTATATTGAGCTTGTTTACCAACTAATTTACTTCTTCAATAAAATAGAAATAGAAAAGAATATAATAGCAAAGTTGAGGACGCCAGAAGCTTGTATGAAGATGCTAGATAGCAAAAGCTCCAAGAGGAAAAGGAGGGTTCGCAGGAGTTTGTTCGGGTCGTTCACACCTTTAGCTTTAACGTGGTACCTCAAATGGTGAGGGGAACTCTCCACTACTGCTACTCAAGCGTCTTCAAAAAGCGGGTATAAACCGGCGAGGGCTGAAGCGGCCTGCTCTTGAACTCTGGGTGGTACTGAACGCCCCAGAACTCTTGTCCTTCCAACTCAACCCCCTCGGGGACTCCCTCGCTCCAAGCGGAAACCCTCAGCCCCGCCTCCTCTAGCTTGTCTAAGTACTTCGGGTTAATGTCGTACCTATGCCTGTGTCTCTCCTTAACCAACGTCCTCCGGTAGGCCTCCCAGAGCTTAGTCCCCTTCATTATTATTACTGGCTTGGCCCCGAGCCTCATGGTTCCGCCCAAGTACTCCAACTTCTTCTGTTCCTCGAGCAGTGCTACCACCGGGTGGGGGGCTTTGGGGTCGACTTCCTCGCTGTTCGCTCCCTCCAGCCCGGCCAAGTGCCTCGCCACCTCAACTACCATCATCTGCATCCCGAAACATATTCCTAAGGTGGGTACCCCCCTCTCCCTCAGTTCTTTTATTACGGAGACTTTCCCCTCGGCTCCCCTCTTGCCGAACCCCGGCAAGATTATCGCGCCGTCTGCCTCCGCGGCCTCCTCGGGGCTGAGTTTGCCCCTCTCCACGTCCGTCACCTCCACCCACTTCAGCTTGGGCATGAAACCCGCTTCTACAGCAGAATGTTTCAACGACTCTATAATGCTCAAGTAGCTGTCCTTTAGTTTCGTGTACTTGCCTACCATGGCTACCGTAGGCCCCTCAGGCAACGACCTCAGCTTGTTAACGAAGTCTATCCAGTACTCTAGCTCGAGCTTCCTTTCCTCCAGACCCAATATCTTAGTTAGGTACTTCGGGTACCCTTGCTCGACCAGCTTCAAGGGAACCTCATAGACGAACTCCACGTCCGGGTCGGAGAACACCGCTTCCTCCGGCAAGTTCGAGTAGAGGGCTATCTTCTTCTTGGTCTCTGGTTCCAAGGGCTTTGTTGAGCGTCCCACCACCACGTGGGGCTGGATGCCTATTCTCCTCAGCTCTTGGACGGAATGCTGGAGGGGCTTGGTCTTCTGCTCACCGGTCGTGCTCAAGACCGGAACTAGGGCGACGTGTACGAAGGCTACTTCGCCCCTCCTCTCTACCCACATCTGGCGGGCGGCCTCCAAGAAGGGCAGGCCCTCTATGTCGCCCACAGTTCCTCCAATCTCCACCACGGCTACGTCGAAGTCCTTGGCTACTTCCTCTATCATCCTCTTTATTTCGTCAGTTACGTGGGGAATTATCTGTACCGTCTGCCCCAAGTACTCTCCCTTCCTCTCCTTCTCTATCACGCTCAAGTACACTTTACCGGTCGTTATGTTGTTGTTCTTGGTCAAGTTCTGATGCAAGAACCTCTCGTAGTGTCCCAAATCTAAATCCGTCTCCCCGCCGTCCTCGGTTACGAAAACTTCCCCGTGTGCGTAAGGGTTCATAGTACTCGCGTCAACGTTCACGTAAGGGTCTATCTTTATCGCTGTCGTCGTATACCCCATTGACTTGAAGAACAGAGCCGTTGAGGCCGTCAGTATGCCCTTTCCTAGGCTTGAGAGCACCCCGCCGGTTATGAAAACGAACTTTGTCAGCTTCAGCCCGCCGTCCCCTCTACCGAGCCCCTTTTTACGGCACCGCCTCAGTGGAGTCCTCCAAGGGGTTGTAGGAGGCTACTTCCTCGTGTTCTGCCATCTCGTCCGCGAGGTCTCCTACGACATCGAAGAACGTGTCTATGAACTTCTTGGTAACCCAACATATCTCCCTCATCCCTTCATATCCCCAGAACCTTTCGTACAACCAGTACAAACACCTCCCGCCGCAGTAGCCCTTGTACTCGCACCTCTCACAAGGAACCCCTTCGGGGTAGCTCAGCTCCTTGGGAGGGGAGCGAGAGTAGACGCTCCCGGCCTTGGCCCAACCCTCGTAGGGGGCTATGGGACAAGCGACCACGCTGCCGTCCGTGAGCACGGAGTAGGCCCTCTTGCCCGCCCAGCAAGGGACCCAGTCCCAAGGCTCCTTGTGGGCCTTCAAAAGGGCTATGAAGGGAATAATTCCTAACAGTTCTCCGGTCTCCAAGTAGTGGTTTCTGAACTCTTCTGCCAACTTCCTTATGCCGGGTAAGTAGCTCCTCTCCGCCCACCCCCTCAAGTCCCACTTCAACACCCAGTCCACGGACAGCTGCCAGTGGACGTGAGTGAAGGGTAAGGAGAGCAAGTGCTTCACGTCCCTATATATGTCGCTCTCCGAGTCCACGGCCATTCTTGCTATGACCCTTTTCACGCCTAACCCCCTCGCCTTGTGCGCTAGCTCCAACGCCTTCGCGTAACTCCCCTTCCCCCTACGCGAGTCGTTGAATTCCTCCGGACCGTCAATCGAGACCAAGACGTTCTTCATCCTCTCCCAGTACCTCGGGGGCAAGAGGTGGTGCAAAGTCGCGTTGGTCTGGATGCCGAACGTAGCCTCTATGTTGTCCATAACTTCCATGATGAACTTGGGGTTCATAAGGGGCTCTCCTCCGTAGAACACCACCGCGGGGTTGGGGTCTACGACCTCCAAGTACTCCTTCAAGGCAGAGACGGGGTAGACCGGGTTAGGGGGGAGGTCGGGCCACGAGCCGCCGCAGTACTTACACTTGAGGTTACACTTAGAGGAGCTGTAAACAAGCCAGAGCATCAGCCCCTCTCACACGCGTTTTCCAGAACGTTTTTCACCCCTTCCGCCTCGTCCGGGCTGAGCCTCCTCAGCAGTACCGAGACCCTTAACTCCTCGACCTTAAATGAGTCTTCCAGTTCCTTCTTTATCATGTTTGTATTTGTCTTATACACGAAAGATTTCAATATTATCCTGTAGAAGCCAGTAGATATTATGTGTTGTACTTGGACCCTCATGAACACCCTATTGCACTTAGACCTCACGAGCTTGCTATATCTTACCAACGTTTTTAGTATTTTAAATTTCATCGGGTTGACCAACTTGGCGTCCCGGTAGAAGCCGGAAAGGGCTATCACTATCATGAACATCTCCTCCACTGCCTGAAACCCGCTCGGCCTTCCTTCGTGGAGACTATTTTAATGAGACCTTTATGTTTCGGCATCGGAATGGCCATTAATAGTTTAAACTGACTCTCCTACGTCCTAGGGAGGCGCTTTGCGGAGCCCCCTTGTCTCCATAATAATGGGCTCCAAGAGCGATGAACACGTAGCGAGGAAGGTAACCGAGGTGCTGGAGGAGTACTGCGTTCCCTACGAACTCAAGGTTATATCAGCGCACCGACAGCCGGAGGAGTTGGACGAATACCTCAAGAAGAGCAAGGAGTACGTGAAGGTTTACATAACCATAGCTGGCCTGTCCGCCGCCCTCCCCGGGGTGGTGGCGTCTAAGGTAGAACAACCGGTCATAGGGGTTCCAGTCGAGGTGAAGCTGATGGGTTTGGATGCCCTCCTCAGCACCGTCCAGATGCCTCCCGGCGTGCCCGTGGCAACCGTAGGCATTGACAACGGCAAGAACGCCGCCTACTTAGCTTTAAGGATACTAAAGCTCGCCGGCTTCCGTCCGTGTAAGTGAGGGAGACCCTTTGGAATTAACGAAGATTTTGAGAAAGTCGGCAGCGCTTGCTTATAAGTCAAAGGTGTTCGATTTACTCGCATACGTCAGGTCGGCCCACATGAATTACGTGGCGTTCGTCTTGACGATGATAAATATGGTCATAATACTCAACGGAGTCGTACTGCCTTACTTACACGTCTCAAAGCCCCTCCGCTGGGCAGCGACCGCCTTGGTGCTGTTAGCTGTTGGCGTGACTTCGCTGATCTTAGGTTGGATAGACGTTAATGCGGGCGTTACGCGAAAGACCGTCGAGAAGCAAGCTTACTGGAGGAAACCCACTTGGCTACAAGCCGCCATATTAACCTTGAGGGTGGCAGACCTCCCCTCCGTAATTTCTCTCTGGCTCAAGATTAAAGAAGAGGGGATGGCGGACGAGGAGCTGAAGAAGTGTTTTAAGAAGGTAGTTGAAAACACCGTTGAGTGGGTCTACTTCAGCCACTTCGAAGTAAGGAAGCCCGCGTTGGACCAAGACTTGGCGTGCCTGGAGAAGTTGACGTCCATGTTAGACTTAGATATTTCAAATATAAAGAAAGAGCTGTTGGAGGTCCTGAGGAAGCCCGAGTTCAGGTGAGGCGAGGTGGCGAAGCTCCACAAGGCGCTTAAGGCATATGCTTACATTAAGTTGGGGTTAAGCAATTACTTGTCCTTCACTCTGGCAGTGTTCAATACGGCCTCGCTTATCTGGTACTTCACTGGCCTCAAGAAGGTCGTAGGCTTCGGGGAGTTCTTGTTGCTTTTTTTCGCTATATACTTCCCTCTGGCTGCCTTCTTGGGATACCACGACCTCAAGCGTCTGGTGGGTAAGACCATGACTGAGATTAACCCCTACTGGAGGAGGCCCAACTACTTCTTGTCCCATTACAACTTGGGAAGCTTGATGTACTTACACTACGCTCTGGCTCTTTGGAAGCTCTCGGGCGACGAGAGGGTAAAGGAATGTTCTAAGGAGGCCGTTAAGAATCACTTCGAACTCTTGGTGTCTGAGGGGGAGAGGAGACCCCGGAGGAGCTGCTTTTGTGAGCTTGCCTTGGAGGAGGGCTTGATGGACGAGAAACACTACGAGATGTGCGTGAAAGCGCTAAGAGAGCTGAAGTGAGCGGGCCAGCGAGCGGGATACGCGGTCGGCCAAAGCCAGAGGCTCCGGCAGCTTCCCGACGGTCAACCTCTTGACTATCTGATAAGCGGTCTCCAAGCTGACGCAGTGCCCGACGCTAACGTAGAGCTTCCTCCTCCCCCTCCGGAGGACGTAAGCCACCACCTCGCCGTTTCGCACCAAGCACTCCCTCCCCCCGCACTCCTCCTCTTCCCCCACCAACCTCCTCTTGGCCACGCCTATGGTGGGGACCCCGCTCACCACCCCCACGTGGGAGGCTATCCCCAGCCCCCTGGGGTGGGCCCTCCCGTGGCCGTCCACTAAGAGCAAGTCATACCCCTTGACCTTCTTTATCAGAGTCAAGTGCAAGGGCGCCTCTCGGAAGGCTAGGAAGCCCGGGACATAAGGGATGGGAACTTTAGCCTTTACGTAGTAGTATTTAATGGGTTTTAAGGTTTTGTAGTCTACCAAGGAGAGTACAGAGACCCCCACGTCGCCCTTGTAGGAGACGTCCAACCCCCCTACGGTTCGTAGCCCTTCGGGGTCGAAGCAGTCCTCTTCCTTAATCAGCTCCGACAGCTTCCTCTGCAACTCCGAGGCCCTTTTCTTGTCGAAGGTAATAGTTTCACGCCCATGAACTCGACTCCCTTCTTGGGGAACGACGCCAACAACGGCCCGAAGTCCTCGCCTATCCTCTCGCACTCATCAACTATCTCCTTCAGCCTCCTCAACACACCCTCCCTCCCGGCTTTTCTCAACCACTCCTTGAACAGTCTGGCTGAGAAGCTGGTGTCGTTCTCGATGTCCTTCAAGTCGTCCGCTATTTGGTAAGCCTTGCCCAACAAGAAGCCGTACCTCCAGAGCTTCTCCAACCTCTCCTCCTCTCCGGCCGCCAGGCCCCCCAGGTAGGCGGAGAGTGCGAACATGGAGGCCGTCTTGGACTCTATTATCGCTTCGTAAGCCTCGACCCCGCCCCTCTTAGGGGGGCCGTGGACGTCCCAAACCTCGCCTTTGCTCACCTCCCACCAAACTTCCACAACTTTATCGATCGCCCTCTTCCCGTACCTTTTAACCAACATTATTGCGTGGGGAATCAATAAGTTGCTCACCATCACGGTATTGGCCACGCCCTTGGCGACCCAAGCGCTGGGCCTTCCGCGCCTCACGAAGTCCAAGTCTATTATGTCGTCTATTGAGAGGGAGCTCGCGTGGACGAGTTCCAGCGCCAGTGCGGCGGGCAAGGCGTCCTCAGGGTTCCCCCCTAGGGCCTCGTTCACGAACATGACCAGCGCTCCCCTCAGCCTCTTCCCTCCGTCTACGATGTACTTTGCTACGTTTATCACCCTCTCTTCGTACGTATTTTTGATCAGTTCCTCCAATTCCTTATTAATTATACTTCTCCACTTTTCTATCGCTTGGTACAGTTCGTCCACTGAAGCTACCCTCTGAGGGACTGGGGCGATGAAAATAAGGAGTTGGTAGCCGTGCAGTATACAAAAGATATTACTTTCCTGCAGGAAGCCTCTTGGGGAGTTTACGTGGAGTTCCTCGTCGCCTTCTTCTACAGCGACTACTGCCCCACGTGCGAGGACGTCGCGCCGCACTGGGAGGAGTTCGTGGAGCTCCACCGCGGAGAAGGAACGTTTATCAGGATAAAGAAGACGCCGGAGACGGCGAGGCTCTTCAAGAGCTTGGGTATAAGCTGGGTCCCCACCGTAGTGTTCTACCACGACGACAAAGAGGTGAAGAGGATAGAGGGCTTCTTTACGCTCTCTGACCTTGAACGGACGATGAGACGCTTCCTCTCGAGCGTATCGACACGTACTTCTGCAAGAGCTTACTCACCATTGAAGTCCTGAACTCTCCCAAGACGCTGTAGAGCTCCCTCAAGACCACCAGCCCCGAGTACCAGAGCGCCTCGGCCTTCAGAGGAGGAGAGGAGTGGAGGGTCATTGCTGCCCTAAAGGCTGTCCTCTCTAGCGGGCTGAGCTTGGACGAGCGCCACGGGTCGAACCAGCTCCTCCTCAAGTATTCCTCCACGTCGAACACGTTCAAGTGTACTACCCCTCTTATGAGGCTGAATGAACTAACCCCCAAACCCAAGAACTCTACCGAACGAGCCACGTATTCGTCAACCATAACTTCGGTCCTCGAGAAGGTCCAAGCGTTCTGTCGCACGAAGCCCCTCTTGGAGGCCTCCCTCACGATCCTCTGGTAGTTCTGGAAGCACAGCCTCTCCCCCTCGGGCCCCCTCTTGGGGAAAGGCATCAGGGGGTAGAAGGTCGCTTGGTCCGCGCCGCACTCCAGAGCCTTAACGGCGTCCGGCGTGGGGTCCTCCAAGCCCCAGACCACGTCCACGTTAAAAGTATTGAACTTTTTTGACTTTATTATTTCTATTGCAAGCTCGTTGATCTCGGGAGAGACGGGCCTTCCGAGCTTTTTCAACATCTCTGGGGAGAAGCTCTGAATCCCCATGCTCAGCCTCGTGACCTTCTTCGGGTCCAAGTAGTCGGCCGCCTCCAAGAGGACTACGTCCCTCGGGTGGACTTCCACGGATATCTGCGGCTTCCAGAGGGACCACAACACGTCCACTAGCTCCCCTAAGGCCTCGGGTTTAGAGGAGGGCGACCCGCCGCCGACGTAGGCCTCTACCGCGTCGACCTCGTTTGAGTAGGCTTCCTCTACGTCCTTAATTAGTTTCTTAAAGTACTTAGAGGCCAAGCTCTCGGAGTAGGGGAAGCGGACGAAGTGGCAGAACGCGCAGAGGGACCTACAGAACGGGACGTGCAAGTATAGGGAGACCTTTCCCCTCGGCCTGTTCGGGGCCCCGGGGGAGGAGAGGAGCTTCCTCAACCAAGCCTTACTCCACTTCCTAGAGAGCTCTGCCAAAGCGCTGAAGGCTCTCCACAAGGCTACCATCGAGCTTCTTTTCCGGTCAGTTTAGATAACCGTTATTGACCAATAAGTCAAAGAGCGTTCAGCCCAAGAAACCCCTCATCTCGGCTAGCTCCATTATTACTGCCTTTACCTTGCTCACGTCCGCTTCGTCGAGGGTAGCTCTCAGTTCCTTCAGCTTGTCGAAGTAGCCCTCCGGCGGCGTCTTGGGCGGTTCAACGTTGCCGAAGTACTCTTTGACTACTTCTACATCCTTCTTTATCATTTCAAATGTCTTATCGTCCACATATTTCTTAAATATCTCTAGGTCGCTGAACGCGTAGTCGAACGCCAAGTCCTTGGGGAGCAGAGGTATGAACTCTAGTAAGTGGTCCAGCATTTCGGCCGTGCCGGAGGCCAACTCGTCTATCACCTCGGCACCTATGAGGGCGGGCCCGAGGCCCATCGAGTAAAGCGACGCGCAGAACCTTATCGCTCTGGGCATCTCTTTGCCTGTCTTTGCCTTCCTCTTGTAGCTGTCCAACCTCGCCCTCGTCCGAGTTACGAACTTTGCCATGAATGATATTACGTCTGCCAGCCTCTCTAACCTCATCACGTAGACCTCGCTCGCCTTCCACGCCGCGTTGACCATTTCTTTGGCGTAGTTCAGAAGCTCGAGGGGAGGCTGCACGCCGGAGTTCTTAGTCACTACAGTTATGGCGTGTACGTAGTCCTTTCTGTCCGTGTTGAAGCGGAGAGCCGACTGAACGGTGGCGGTGTAGTACCCTTTCCAAGCATTTACCCACTCCTCTATCGTCCACTCGGCCATGTGGCCCCTCAGGGGAGGCTTCCCCATCCCGATTATCGGGTAAACTTTGAACATCGTATCCTTCTGCCAGTTCCACAGCTTCAGCAAGCCCATTCTGATCCCTATAGAACTCGCTATGTGGCCCGAGTGTATTCCAGAGTCACTCTTTCCTATGAATATTCTGAATTCGTTTGTAAACATCCCAATCTCTTTAATGAAAGCTATCCTCAACCCCTCTACTATTTCATCTATGTGCATGTGAGATTCTGCGTTTTCGAAAAGCGGGATCAGCCTGATCCATTCTTCAACGCGTAACGAGAACTCCTCCGAGACCAGCCTTTCTACCTTTAATATTCTCCTCTGTACCTCTGCCAGTTCTAAGGTTGAAGTTGACATGGGGAGGATTATGTACTTTATCGCGTCTGTGTCGAAGTACATTTGGGAATACATGTTGGCCGTCACTGCCGCGGTGATAGCCAGCAAGTGCCTGTCCTTGTCTTCCAACTTGGGATTCGGCACTCTCGGAGTGATCAAGAAGTCCTCGCCCGGAACCGCGTCGTACTTCCTCGCTTCCTCAATTATGTCCCTCATTTGGTTGTATGGCGTCGCTTTGCCCTCGTAGTCCACCATCTTCTCATCACAGCCCCTCCCCCCTTGGTCTAGCGGGAGGACGTCTTGAATTGCCTCCTCGACCTCGTCTTGTGGCATGAGTACGACAGTGCTGTCGGGGTGCTGGGTGGCCATCAGCTTGGGAACCTTAACCGTCCCTACCTCTAGCGGACCTTGTGTAAATGTGGGTATATATCCACTGCTTCAGCGGCTATAACTGCTCAGGCGGAGGCCGAGGGGGAGCGCTTGAAAGTAACTGAAGAGGCCTTGGAGGTGGTGAAGCACTACCCCCTCTGTGACCACTGCTTGGGCTCTTTGTTCGCCAGGTTGGGCAAAGGCTTGGGAAACGAGCACAGGGGAGAAGCCATAAGGAGAACTATCATTATGGAGTTAGACAGAATGGTCAGAGAAGGGGAAATGAAAAAGGAAGAAGCGGAGAGAATAATGAGCAACTTCGACTCGGACGAGGTCGAAGGGCTCGCGAAGAGTATGGGCTACTCGGTCCAGAGGAGGAGCTGTTACGTCTGCGGGGGCAAGTGGAGGGAGCTGGTGGACT
This sequence comes from Ignicoccus sp., assembly GCF_056435145.1. Classification (NCBI taxonomy): domain Archaea; kingdom Thermoproteati; phylum Thermoproteota; class Thermoprotei; order Desulfurococcales; family Desulfurococcaceae; genus Ignicoccus; species Ignicoccus sp. Next base: position 13,393 of record NZ_JBWNMZ010000010.1, on the reverse strand, counting down.
ATTGGGCGAAGAAGGTGGTTGAAGCTCTGAAGGACTACGAGTTCGACACGTTCTTGGTGGGTTGCTCCGACTGCGGGGGGATGGTGGAGAGGCAGAGGGAGATAATAAGCGCCTTCAGGCTCCCTTATGCCGAGAGCGCGAAGAACTCCCTAAAGAGGGAAGTAGGAAAGAAGGTCAAGGAGATGCTTGGGAAGGAGCCCGACTTCGAGGACCCTCACGTGGTAGCGATAATGAACTTGAGGGAGGATAAGGTGGAGCTACAGATAAAGCCAGTTTTCGTATACGGCATATATAAGAAGAAGGCCAGGAACGTCTCCCAGAGCGAGTGGAAGTACCCCTACTCCGTGGAGAAGGCCGTCAAAAAGGCGTTATCTCCCTTTGGAGGTGAGGTCATCCTACACGCCTCAGGAAGGGAAGACGTCGACGTGAGGGCCCTCGGGAGCGGGAGGCCCTTCGTGGCGGAGGTGAAGAGGCCGAAGAGGAGGAAGTTGCCCGTCGAGGGCTCCGAGTACGAGGACGAGCTCGTGTGGCTGAGGTTCGAAGGGTACGCGGACCGGAGCTGGGTGCAGAGAGTTAAGACCGAGGAGTCGAAGAAGGAGAAAGTTTACTTGGCCTTGGTTTACGTACCCGAGGGCGTGGACGAGGTCGACTTGAAGGCTATCGAGGAGTTCTTCGAAGGCGTGGTGGTGAAGCAGAGGACTCCCAAGAGGGTACTCCACAGGAGGGCGGACTTGGTGAGGGAGAGGAGGGTGTACTGGGTGAGGACGAGAAAGTTGAACGACAAGTCCTTTGAGGCCCTCATAAAGGCCCAAGGAGGCCTCTACATAAAGGAGCTCGTGAGCGGGGATGAGGGGAGGACCGAGCCGTCGTTCAGCTCCCTCTTGGGGAAGGGGGCGGTGTGCGCTAGCTTGGACGTGGTCTGGGTTTCATTACCTAAGACCCAGCCGGGAGGCGGAGACGAGCAGCTTCGATAACACCCCCTCGTCCCTACCGAAGAATATGTTTCCCACTACACGTACCTCGTCAGTGGGAAACGCTTCGTACTCCTCGAGCACGGGAAGTCCGGCTTTCTTGATTATTAGGTAAGCGCCAGCTACGTCCACGTTCCTTATCTTGTTCCTAACGTCCACAAGCGCCAACAACTTTCCCCTGGCCATGTTAACCATGTCGAGCGCTATCGCTCCGGGCACCCTTACCTTGGGCTTTCCCAAGACCTTCCTCAATTCAAGTAGGTACTTGCTCTGCCTCTCGTCCTCCGGTTCGCCGTAGAAGACTATGACCTTCTCCGGAGTCCCTGGGACTACCTCCCCCTCTTCGGAATAGGCCTTGTCGGAGGCCGAGTAACAAGGGTGCCCGAAGCCCGGACACACGGCGGAGGCCACCATAGTTGAGAACTCCTCCCCCTCCGCTATCGCCACGCTCACCGCCCAATGTGGCGAACCCACGGCGTAGTTCAAGCTCCCGTCCAAGGGGTCCACTACCGCGTAGGGCGGCCCCTCGCCCACCACGCCCTTCTCCTCGGTGACTATTCCTCCCTTGAATCCTTCTTCTCTTAGCGTTTTAATTATAATATTTTCCACCTCTAAGTCTATCCTCCTGCTGACGTCGCTTATGTGATTCTCCACGATATTCAAGTAACCTTCATTCAAGAACTTAGACCTCAAGAAGTCTCTAGCCTTCTCCGCTGCTTTCAAGGCGAGCTTACGGGGTCCTTCCAACCTCTCCCACCTCCGCCCCTTTGCGTTCCAAGAACCTCACTATCTCCTCAACTGCCTTCTTGACGTCCTCCTCCGGGACCCCGCGGACCCCCGCGCCGACCACTAGGGCGTTCTTTGTGTTCAAAGTAACCATAGTCCTCTTGGAGTCTCTGTAAGGAAAGAGGTGCATGGGTCCCTTCTCGTCCGCCAGGACAATTTCTATTCCATCAAGCTCAAAAGGGTCGGACCCTATGGGCTCGAAGCGCTCGCCCCTTTTAGCCCTCCTCAACGTCATTTTTCCGATAACATTGTTCAAGTCGTATATTCCTATTGGAACCAAGTATTTCAAGCTGACGGCGTTCCCCAAGTCTACTAGGGAGTTTATCCTGGGTACCTTGCCTCTCAAGGCCCTTCTCGCGAGCGCCTCTGAGGAAGGCCTCACCTTGGTTGGGTCTATCCCTAGGTCCCACATGAACCTCCTGTAGGCCTTCACTTTCGGTTCCTCCTTCAAGGTCTCTAAGGCCAGTTTCCCGCGCACCTCACCTTCGGCCTCTTTCAGAAGCTCCTCTACTTCTTGGTCCACTTCCTTAACCTCCACGCCCTTCACGACTGCGAAGTAGAGGTAAGCCCCCTTCTCCTTCGAGTAGGCGTCCCTCGATATCAAGGCTCTCCGTCCGAGGGGACAAGGGGAGGAAAATCAAAGTAGCCTCTCAGCCATCGCCCTCCCGGCTAACACGCCCGTGGCGGCCGCGACGTTTATACCCCTCGAGAGGCCCGCGCCGTCGCCGGCGGCGTAGAGCCCGTCCACAGCAGTCTCCATGTTATGGTCTACTCTAGCTTTCATGCTGTAATACTTTATCTCTGGAGCGTAGAGTAAGGTGTGCGGCGAGAACACGCCGGGTATTATGTAGTCCAGACTATTTAAGCCCTCCAGTATGTTAGTTATCACCCTGTAAGGGTAAGCCATACTGATGTCGCCCGGCGTCACCTCCCTCAGGGTGGGCCTCACTATGCCCCTCTTAATTCTCTCCCAAGTACTCCTCCTCCCGCTCTCCAAGTCTGTTAGCCTCTGCACAAGCGGGTTGCCCCCTCCGAGCCTGGTCGCCAGCCTCGCGACGTTCTTGCCGTATTCTATGGTGTCTTCCATAGGATCCGTCAAATTTATAGTCACCAGGAAGGCGAAGTTCGTGTTGTCACTCTTCTTGCTTAAGTATGCGTGGCCGTTTACACCCACTGTGCCGTCGTCGTAGAGCTCCTTAACCACGAACCCCCTGTGGTTCGTACAGAATGTCCTTACCTTGTCGTCGAACGTCTTCGTGTATATTATTATCTTAGGGTCGACCTCTACTTTTATTATATCTTCCATGACCGACGCGGGGACCTCCACTCTGACCCCTACGTCCAGAGGCCCCGGCTCCAGCTCCACCCCGAGCTTTCGCGCTACCCTCACGAACCAGTCGGCCCCTCCTCTGCCCTGAGCCAACAAGAGCAGCTTTGAGGAGAACTCGCCCCTGTTGGTTTTCACTACGAACTTGCTGTTGACTTTATCAACGTCTGTAGCGGTCGTCCCCACTATGAAGTCTACTCCGTACTCTTGCAAGAACTTAGTCATGTTATTTATTACTTTTACTGAGTTGTCGGTACCTATGTGCCTCTGCCTTATAGGCACGAACTTGGCCCCGACCTTAGCCGCCCTCTTCTCAATCTCCTTGGTGGATTCTGGATCGGGCTCGTGTAAGGTGTCTGGGGGAGCGCCGAACTTCAAGAACACTTGGTCCACGTATTCTATCAGCTCCCAAGCCTTCTCCCAGCTCCCGACGAGCTCGTGGAGGTCGCCGCCCACGTCCGGCCTCAAGTTTATCAAGCCGGAGGAAAGCGTCCCAGCGCCCCCTACGCCGTAAATTATGTGGCAGGGCTCGCAGTAGGTACACTTCCCCACCTTTGGCTCTTGGAGCGGGCACTTCCTCTGGTGGGCGAAGTAGCCCTTCTCTATTATCCCTATTTTCAGCTTGCCCTCCCCGAGGATGGCCAGCTCGTGGGCCGCGAACATCCCGGCAGGGCCGGCCCCTACTATAAGGACGTCGTACTCCTTCATCTCAACACACCCCTACGGTCTCTAGTACCTCCGGGCCCGTGCCTACGTAACAGACCGGCACCCCTACCTCTTTTTCTATATCACTTATCCAGAGCTTCGCCTCGGCCGGCAAGTCGCTCCAGGAGGTGACGCCCTTCGCCTTCGGGAACAGAACATCCACCTTAGTTATTGCAATTTTTGTAGCGCCGTTGGCCCTTGCCGCCCTCTTGAGCAAGTCTAAGTTCTCTTCTAGGGGGGCGGCCCTCCGGGGCCTCCCGGTAACGGTGCCGCGCTCTACCATTCCCCTCCTCTGAAGCTCCTCCGCTCCCAGCTCTCCCTTGAGGGGTCCCTCTCCCACCCTTGTCACGAAGGACTTGGTGACCAGTATGACGTCTTCAACGTCCGACGGAGCCAGCCCGGTCTCGCTCAACAAGGCTCCGGCCGTGACGTCCCTAGACGTTACGTACGGATACGTGCCATGGAATAGGCTCAACCCGAAGCCTTGTGTGCCCTCGACGTGGACCACTTTATAAGAGTCGACTGCGTCGTAGAGGAGAGATGTCACGTCAGTGACCGTTGCGTACTTCTCTATCTCTTCTTTGAAGTCTCTCGCCAGCTTCAACCTCCTCAAGACTCTGTCACTCATGGCAGCTCCCACGCCGGTGAGCGTGGAGCCTATCTTGGTCCTCAAGTGGGCGTCCTCCCTCTCCCTTCTAACGTGTTCCTCCTCAATAATTCCTGTTCTTTCATCGACAAGTACTCTCTCTTTTGAAATTTTGAGCTCCTTAACCTCTTTTGCTAAGACATCCACGCTTATCAAAGCTCCCGGGGCCACGGCGGCCTTACACAAGTCGCAAGTGACCGCTCCCGAGGGCAGGGCCCTCAGCTTGTACTCCTTCCCCATGTGTATTACAGTGTGACCGGCGTTTATCGCCCCGGTCCTCACGAGGAATTCCGGCCTTTCAACGAAGGAGAGGTAAGCGGCTACCTTGCCCTTCCCCTCGTCGCCGAAGAGCGCGCCGACCACGAGCTTGACCGGCACCAAGTACCCTTGTGTGCGGGTCCGCGCGCTCAAGATATAAAACTTCACCTCGTTATCTGTATCTCCTTCATCTCCTCGAGGTATTTCTTTCCCGGACCCTCTAAGAAGTACTCTCTGACGGGTTTTAGCATCTCAATCAAGTAGCTTGCGACGGACATCTTAAGGTCCAAGGGGTGTAATGCCTTGCGCGCGAAGTCTCTCTCCACTTCTTCGTACTTCTTGTATTCTTTCCTCTCCCCGGTCTTCTTGTTCACCACTTCGAACGTTCGTCCCAAGTCTTCTAACCAAGGGAACACCACGTATTTGGCTATCTCCAGTACTGGGTTCATCTCGACCTCCCCCGCGGGACAGTAGGCCTTCCTCAGCTTCCTCCTTATATCCTCCGGGGCGTCGTGCACGAATATTGCGCTCTGGGGGACAGACTTGGACATCTTTATTTCAGCTATTCCCTCTTCGAAGGCCTCCCTGTCGCCTTCTCTCTTAGCTTTTAATAATTTCTTCCTCGTCTCTTCATCTATGTGGAGGCCCAAGAGCAAGTGGTGGTGTAACGCCACCGGCTTGTAGCCGAACTCCTTCGGGCCGACTTCTATCGCTATCACGTGAGCCTTCCTCTGGTCCATCCCTCCGTGCGCCAAGTTAACTCCCAGAGAAAATATGTCGGCCACTTGCATGGGTACGTACACAAGCTGCCCAAAGTTCACCGACTCACCCTCTTTCCTTCCCATTATAGTTATGCTCCTCCTTACTCTGGCCAACGTCAGTCTGTTAGAAATCTTCAAGAAATTTTCGAAGTACTTAATTCCCATCTTTTCAAAGAACTCGGACGCCAACACTACCTCTACCGACTCGGGGTCCCCTCCTACGGCCTTTAGCGATTGGAGCAACGCCTCCTTGAAGTAACCTAGAGCTACCCTCTTTATTACGTCCAAGTCCCCGCCCAGCTTCTTGTTTATCCAAGAGTGGTAGTCGGCCAAGAAGAGGGTGGTCCTCGCTCCAGCCTTCTGCAAATCCGCTACCTTTCTCATGGTAACTATTCCGGTCCCCAAGTGTACAAACCCGGATATCTCGAAGCCTATGTAGTGCTTAAGCACTATCCCTTGTTCTACGTACTCCTCGAGCAACTCTGGTGTGAGGACCTCTTCAGTCGGCTCCCTCATGATTAGCTTTACCTTATCGTTCACCCGCTGTACCCCGGACGGCCGTGACGCGAAACTAAATATTGGCGACCTCATGACTTAAAGCGCTTATAAACTACAAGGTCGATGTGCGGTCGGTGGCGAGCGAGTGTTAACCGTGCCCGTGGCCCTCTTCAGCTTGGGCCCTAACGAGATGCTGATATTGTTGATATTTGCAATCCTCTTGATATTCGGCCCTTCTAAAATACCCGAGCTGGCCCGCAGCATAGGTGTAGCGGTCAGGGAGTTCAAGAAGGCCGCCGAAGGCGAGTACAGCGAGGAGGTCGAGGTCAAGAAGGGGTCCGAGGGCGTGAGTGACGAGGAGCTCAAGGCCCTCGCCAAGAAGTTGGGCATAAGTACCGAGGGGAAGAGCGCTGAGCAGCTGAAGAAGGAGATACTTGAGGTCGCTAAGAGAGAGGGCCTTGCCGGAGAGAACAAGGAGGAGGGGTCCTAACCGATAACGTCCTTTTACGCTCCTCCCCAGGGGGAGCAGTGGGCGAGGTAATTTACGACCCCTCCTTGGCCGAGAAAGTTGAAGTGTATAAGGACAGGAGGCACGCCGGAAGGGCCTTGGGCTCCTTCATGAAGTCCCGCTCGCTGGTTCCGGACCTAATAATGGCGGTGCCGGCCGGCGGAGTTCCCGTGGCCTTGGAAGCTGCGAAGGTATTAGGTGTTAAAATGGATATAATTATAGTGAAGAAGGTCTTATACCCTTGGACCACTGAGGCGGGCTTCGGCGCCGTAGGGCCCTTAGGGACAGCAGTGATAGGCCCTAGCCCCCTCAGTGAGGAAGAGGTGGAGGTCCAGCTCTCTCAAGCCTTAGAGAAGGTAAAGGAGAGGGAGAGGGTGTTAAGGAGGGGCAAGCCCTACCCTGACCTCACTGACTTGACCGTAGCGATAATGGACGACGGCATAGCTACCGGGTATACCATGTTAACTGCCGTGGAGGCCGTGAGGAAGATGGGAGCAAGGGAGGTGTGGGCAGCCGCGCCCACGGGCAGCGTGGAGGGGGCCGAGAGGGTGGCGCGGAAAGCGGATCTGGTGATAGTTCCCAACCTGAGGAGCGGGCCTTACTTCGCGGTGGCGGACGCCTACGAGACGTGGTACGACCTTGATGAAGAGGAGGTCCTCCGCCTCTTAGAGGAGGCTAAAAATTTAGGGCTGCTTTTGTAACACAGAACAGCTTGAAGCATGGAAGAGCCCTATTGTCTAAGTTCCTTGTTTGTAATACTTAAAAGCAGAAGGATCGGTGAGAAACAACGGCGTCGAGAAGTGATCCTCAGAGGGACAAGGAAAGGAGGCCTCGGCAGTGTAATTTCAATAGTGTTCGTAACGCTGATAATACTAATGGCCTTGTTCCTATTCGTAAGAATAGCTAGCGTGCAGCTCGAGACGTTAAAGAGCGCCAAGAAGCTAGTTGAGAAGGCCCAGCTCGGCGCCTCTGCGGCCGACGTGTGCGCAGACGTCGTGAACGCGTGCTCCTTGGGCAGTTTGACGTTCGAGAAGGCGAAACCATACTTGGTCTTCCACTGCGCGCCCCCAAAGGAAGGGAAGAAGATACTGGCAGTGGAAGTAAACATGGAGGTGATGTTTACTACTACCGGAGAAAAGAAGGAATTCGTGATATTCATACCTAAGAACAGGATAAAAGCCGTTAACGGAATAACCGTTAAGTACGTGAGCTCCCCCGGAGCGCCGTGTTCGCAGAGCGCTTCAGTGTTGGAAGACGTCGTGGGTTACGTGGACTACAAGTCGCTCGCCTCGTTAATAGGAGTGTCGCCAGAGGATATGCTCGAAGGGAGGGTTATCATCAAGGTTAAAGATGTATACTTCTTGATGAAGGACACTGGCTGGGTCAAGAAAGGGGCGTGTGGCGGGGGCGGCGCGGCAGCTATTGCGACCGCCCCGGCGACCCCTGTGGCCGCTACGGCCGAGGCCGTGCCGACGGTCAACATAAGGCCGTTAAGGATATTCTCTGAAAAGTACGGAGAGAGTAACTACGAGTACGCCTTAACCAAACCAATAACAGAGCCCCTCTACGTAGGGGAGTGCTTCGAGGCTCAGTTCTACTTACCCGGGGCTTGGCTAAAGCTCGCTCTCTCACCGTCGCCGGAGCTTACCGTGCTAAAGGCGTTCGACTTTACCAAAATAAGGCAGTCGGACTTCGAGGCATACTGGTACCCAAGCTCCTTGGAAGAGGCCGGGAGCTTGTGGTCCGGCACCTTCCCGAGGTTGACCGATCAAGGCTTGACGTTATCGGTCTCTTCCTACCAGACGCCTCACGCGCCGGGGACGCTTATAGTAACTAGGAACACCTACGAGGTCCCCGAGGGCTACGGGGAGGTCGTGTGGGCAAGGGTGAAGGTCGACGGAGGGGCCTTGGTGCTGGGCTTCCCCGCGGAGGCGAGCGGGGAGAACGACCTAGTCCGGGCTATCAAGAATATCAACGGAGTCTACGCTGTGATTTACGATAACAATACATTATGGAACGAAGTTGTCGAACTGTTCGGCAACAACTCGTTCGTCGGCATAGGTGTGAACGGGAAAGTGACTCCGCTCGCTCCCCTGAACGACAAAGGCGAGTTGGAGGTGGGCTTAACTGTCCAAGGGGGCTACGCTTACCTAGTGATAAACGGAAAGGTAGTCGGCAACGTCAGCGCTACTCAACTGAACGCGAGGGACGCCGCCCTGCTGGCCGGCATAGGAGGGGACGTGTTCGTTAAGCAACTCAAGCTCTGCGCAGTCAAGGCCGGAGTGCAGCCCGAAGAGGCCGTGACGCGCTGCAAGGAGGCTCCCGAGGTGAGGACTGCACAGCTCCTCGTGGGCAAGGGAGAGCTGCACGTCTTCTCACTAGAGACCGGAGAGGACTTGACTGAAGAGGGAATGGTAGTACTGAAGAGGTTCGGGCCCTCAGACGTCATCAAGGTCAAGTTAACCGGAGAGACGGGCGTCGCCGTGTCGTACTTGATGTGTTACGAGAAGCGCGTGAAAACTGACACGCCGGTAGGAGTGAAGGTAATGTTGCCCACGACCGTAGGAGGCATGACCAAGTATGTGGTCTTAACATTTGCTACGCCGCTCAAGCTCAGTACCAAGGCAGCCCCTCCTGCGGTCAGCTTGGTCCCCGCCCCCGGGAGCCCCTTAGAGTACTGCCCGCCGCCCAAGGAGGTAGTCGGCGACAACGACGCCTATGTTATAGCTTACCTCTGGAAGCCCAAGGCGGTTGCCTTTAGAAACAACGTCCCGACGGCAGTGTTCATAGATTTGAGGTCAGCTATAGAGAACGCGGTAAAGGACCCCAACCACCCCCTCAAGAAGTACATAGACTTGGACTACTTAAGAGGGATAGCGGTAACGGTTTGGGAAGGCGTCAAGAACCCTGGACTGTACGAGCTGCAGTGGACCTTCACCCCGTTAGTGCCCTCCAGCTCCTCGCCGGGGCTGCCGGAAGAGAGCTCCGGAGTCCTTACGTTCATGGCGAGCAAACCTTCGGGCTTTGCGGGCTCCACTACGGGCGCCGTATGTTTGTACGTCGGAATAGCTGGGATAAGGCCGGCCAGCGGGAGCGGACAATTGGGGGACGGCAAGTGGGTAGAATTGATGAACGTAAACGGGTTTAAGTGCCTGGCTCCCTCCGCCAACCAAAAGTTCAAGATGTGCTACGTCCCTTACAAAGGCCCCAACGCCCCCACGGTCTTAGTGGAGAACGAGAAGGGCGAGAACGTCTACCGGTTCCTACAGCCCGCGGTGGACAGCACCAAGAGAGCTCCAAGGATAGTCGTGACTAACGATAACACCGTAGACTTGAAGGGATATCCCGTCAGGTTGAAGCTTCCTGACTACTTGAAGGGAGCGCCGATTAGGATACTCGACGAGCGCGCCGAGCCCGTGCCCTTCTGCTACGAGACCTCCGCCGGCCAGTGCGTAGCCGACCCCTCGAAGGGGGACGGCTACGTGTGGCTCAAGGTCGACGTCCCCGCAGAAGGGAAGGTCACCTACTACGTCTTCACCGACCGCAACGGCGCCGTCGACGGCGCTCAAGTGTTCCCGGCGTACGTAGACTTCGAGAACGGGACCCTAAACGTAGCCTGTAACTACATGCCCTCCTTCTCGGACGCGGCGCACGCCACCATAAGGTTCTTGGACCCAGAGGGCAGACTAACCCTAGCCTACGGCCGCAATATGACAGTTATCTTCAGGTTCAAGTGGAACAACGACGGAGGCGAAAGAGAGGACCCAGAGCAAATAATAGTAAATAAAGAAAGGGCGTGGGAAGTCGCTGTAAACAATGGTCATTTTGCCAACGTTCCCACTGGAGAGCTCATGATAGCGATAGTTCACCGGGAAGGAAGTTCGTGGTGCTGGCAGTGGGTGCCGGTCGGCTACGAGGTGAGACCCGGCGAGTGGTACTCGATAGCCATAGCTTACCCGTTCATGGACCAGAGACACGCGAGAGTTTACATACTTCATGACGGCACGGTGAGCGTTAAGACCGTTGACTTGGCTTCTACGAGCTACGGGAAGGGGTGTTGGTCGTCGATCTACGACTTTAGCTTGAGCATAAGCGGCAGGGACAACGATGACAGCCTCAGCGGCTTGGAGTCAACTTTCCACGGCGTAGTCGAGAAAGTAACAGTGTTCAACGTAACACTCAACGATGACGAGATAGTGAAACTGTTAAGGAACACGACAAGTAACTCCTATTACGAGGCCGTAGCAAATGCCCCCTCAAAACCAGTGTTCTTAATGGGCTATGACCCAGCGAATAAGGTGTTCTACGATATAATAAGTGGCGAAGAGGCGTGTACTAGCGAGTGTGACGACAATGTCAACTATCAAGGAAAGCTGAGCGTGCTCTGCACTCTGAGCGTGGGCAAGACAACCATGTACGCCGTCGGGACGCCGACTAGCGGCGAACAGTTCGACCCCTTCCAAGCCGAGGGATTCTTCCATATAGATAATGGAAAGCTGGTAATAGAGGGGAGAGGTTACTGGAACGTATTCATGCCGATAAACTCATCGTCTTTGGCGAGGTACGACGGGGTTAGCATAGTAGTTAGAACAAAAGGGGAGGGGACGGACAACTACGGCTTCTCTCCAGCTATCTTCAGCGACGGCAACAAGTGGGTGAAGTGGACCCTCTCCTCTGACACGTACGTCGGCTACGGCTGGTTCGAGGACAGCGAGGGAGAGTCGAGCCGCCTCGACTCGGTCGGCTGGAGCTCTGAGGCTTGGAGAACCTTCGAGGCGTCGATATCCAAGGATGGCACGTTAAAGCTAACTTACGGAGGAAGACAAAGGACCTTCGACTTGGACGGGATAGACGTCGAGGGCGTAAAGTTTAGGCTGGACGAAGTCAAGTACGTGGGATTCGGGAGTTTCGCGACCGAAAGAATATTTCCAGTAAAAGTCGAATACATAATAGCGAAGCCCTACGTGGAAGGTAACGTCAAGGCGACTTTCGTAAGCGACGTCGCGTCGCCACTGATCGGCTACGTAAACTTCGTTACCGAGAAGTTCAACGTAACTAGCTTTAACGAGCTCGGAAGGCTAAGGGCAGTGGCGCTTACGATAAACTCCACAGAGACCGGCGTACAGCCGAACGTCTACGGGATGAAGCTCTCCAAGGTAACTGCGTTGGCTTCCGGGCTTGTGGTGCCGGGCCAAGTGGAAGTCGGGTCTGACGTGATAGAGGTGAAGGCCGAAAGGGACTTGCCAGAGGGCGTGCCGGTGTTAGTTACCTTACCTCCGGAGCTGCAGGTACCGTTCAAGCTGAAGTACAACGGCCAAGACGTGTCGTTCTGCTACGTGAGCGGGTCCTCTTGCTCCGTCGTCCCCAGCAACGCGATATTGTTCTTGCTACCGAAGGAAATGAAGGCGGGCGAGCGGATATTCATAGTTATAGAAAAGGGAACCAACGGCGCCCAGAAGCTGTTCTCGGACCTTTTGCCCTCAAAAGACGAGCTGAGCTACGAGCGGGACCCCGTAAACGGCGGGAATTATCCAACGATAAAGGTAAAAGGAAAGGGCGAGATGCTAAGTATAGGCAGCTGGCCCACCGGCTACGGAGGAAGCTACGACGCCTACTACCCGGCTCCTGCGGACGTCGGACACGGCACTTACGCCGAGGTATACGCAGACGTGGAATTCCTAGCTTCCGGTGAGGTAACTCTACACGTGGAGTCCGACGACGGGGTAAGAATTTGGTTGGACAATAGCTTAGTATACGACGATTGGAACAGCCACTCCACTAGAAAGAAGGATAAAGACATAGTCGTGACCAAGGGGCTGCACAGGATAAGGGTTCAGTTCTTCGATCACTGCTGGGGCGGGACGCTTAAGTTACAGTTCATCGGCGGCTTGAACTTAATAAAAGGTGACACAATAACTTGGCACTTGCACTTCTTCAAGGACTCCCGCCAGCCAAAGAACTGCGGGCCCATACCGCCTAAGAGGGCGCCATTGCCGGAGAACTTTGACGGCGAAGGCGCAGAAGTCAAGGTTGAGAGAGGCTTCGCACTCGAGGGGCCGAGCCTGAAGTCCTTCGTGGCCGGCACGGCTTGGGCCCCCCTCTGGACGAACGCTACCCCAGCTTACGTGGTGAAAGTGTATAACCCAACGGGCAAGGTCCTTAAGAACGTCCAGATTAAAGTGACTGGAATTGACGCCAGTAAGTACTTGAGCGTAATAACTGAGGACGGAGAAGAGGCTAAGTATTGCGTCGAGATGCCCCAAACTTTAGAGTGCGTCGGCGAGCCCGCCGAGTCTAACACCATATGGATCAAGATACCAACCTTGAAGCCTGGGTACACAAAGATATTCATCGGCCCAGTCGACAGAGAGAGGAGCTCCATAGCGCCTCCTCAAGAGGTGTTCGACGCTTATTACTCCTTCAAGGAGGCCCTCGGCTGTTCGCTACTCAACAAGAACGGGGTCCTCTACACGCACGGGAGTTTGATAAAGCCCTCCAACGAAGGAGGGTCAGCCAAACTGAAGTACGACTTCAAGAGCAACGCGGACGAAGGCACTGCCGTTAGACTGAAGTTCGCAGTGGACAGCATTTCGGGCACGTACGTCTTGGTCGAACAGCCGGGGTACTGGGGCATCGCCGTGGACGGAGGACAGCTCTTGGTCGCCGCCACTAACGACACGGCCCGAGAGCTAAGGTACGTGGCCACCGGGCTGACCCTAACTCCTAACTCGTGGCACGAGCTCGGAGCGCTGTTTACCAAAGAGGTTGAGCTAACCGTTTACAACCCCAACGACAAGAACCTAAAGGGCTACCAGCTCAAGATCAAGCTTCCCAGCACGTATAAGGGAGAGCCAATAACCGTTTACGACCAGAGCGGCCACGCGCTGCCGTTCTGCTACGAGACCAGCAACTACGAGTGCAGCGTGAACCCGG
>NZ_JBWNMZ010000009.1:0-96474 GCF_056435145.1 Ignicoccus sp. | reverse complement strand
GCTCCCCCGGCTTTCGCCCCTCACCGTCGGGCGCGTTCCAGCCGAGCGCCTTCGCCACTGGCGGTCCTCCCGGGATTATCGGATTTCGCCCCTACCCCGGGAGTACCCTCGGCCTCTCCCGCCCCCTAGCCTGGCGCTACCCCCTCCAGTCCCCGGGTTGAGCCCGGGGCTTTAGGAGGGGGGCCACCAGGCCGGCTACGGGCGCTTTAGGCCCAATAATCGTCCCGACCACTCGCGGGGCTGGTATTACCGCGGCTGCTGACACCAGACTTGCCCCCCGCTTATTACCCCCGCCTGTTTACAGCGGGGAAAAGCCCCCGGAGAGGGGGCACTCGGGGTAACCCCGTCACGGTTGCCCGCATTGCGGAGTTCTCGCGCCTGGTGCGCCCCGTAGGGCCTGGGCCCTTGTCTCAGTGCCCATCTGGGGGCTCCCGCTCCCACGGCCCCTACCCGTCTTCGGCTTGGCGGGCCATTACCCCGCCAACTACCTGATGGGGCGCGGCCCCATCCTCGGGCGGACTCGGGGCGTTCCCCCCGAGCCCCTTTCGGGGCGGAACCCTTCCAGGCCTCCGCCCCTATGGGGGATTAGCACCAGTTTCCCGGTGTTATCCCCCTCCCGAGGGTAGGTTAGCCACGTGTTACTCAGCCGTCCGCCACGCCCGCAGCGGCGGGCGTTCGACTCCCATGGCTTAGCCTTACCCCGATAGCGGTCGGGTCCGGCAGGATCAACCGGAGTCGCGGCCGCAAGGGCCGGCGGGGGCGGGAGGCCGGGGACCCGGGTTTTGGCGGGCGGGTCGCCCGGCTCCGAGTGGGCCCCTGTCGGTCCGGGCCTCTGCCTGGACCCCACTCTTCCCGTGATCGCCCCGTAGCTCCCGGGTCTTCCCCGGGAGCCCGGGGTTTTTGAGCTTTCTCCCGGGCCGTCCCCGGTTCTCCCCGTCCCGGGGCGGCCCTCCGTGTTCCCCTAGCGCGGGGTAGGGGTAATAAAGTTTTCTGTGGAGACGTTGTCTGGGGATGAACGGGAGCCACCCAACCGAGAGGTGAGGAACACGCCCTTCGTGGAGACCCGGATGAAGAGCGAATCCCGGACTGATTTCCAATGAAGAACTCTTCCGCTTCCCTGACGGGCTTATTAACTTTACATAGAGAACGATGCGTGGGCACAAGGCTTGCTGAAGTACGGGAGCTGCGCTAGACTTTTGAGGGACGCTAAGTGCAAAGCTAAGATAGTCCTAGACGAAAGTTTCTGTAAAGAAGGGACCATATGCCTTCCTGTAGAGAGCTTCTCGATAGAGCCTTTCGGAAACTTAGTGGGCGCGACGACCGTCGCTATAGACTTGGTAGAGGAGGGCTTCAGAGTGTGCGTGTGCGACAAGGGCGGCTGTGGAAGGAGCGCCACTGTGGCGGCTAGCGCCTTGGCTTATTTTCATTCTGACCTCAACTACGGCCAATTGAAGAAACTCCTTCGGAATAAGTATGGCTTGATGCGCGAGTGTCCAGAGACCCGTCCTCAAATCGAGACCGTAAAGGTCTTGTGGGGGACGTTCCACTACTTCGGTGACAAGGCGTTTAAACTTCTCGCGAGGATGACTTTTTCGTACGATACGTTTCTAGTTCACGTAGGGAGGGTTAAGGGCCTATTCGTACCCGTTAGGGCGCTCAGCAGGAGGCTCCCGTATGGCCGAGAGGCTGCTTTGAAACTTAATTACGAAGCTTTGATGGAAATAGAGGCGCCCAAGACCAGAGACCTCGTAGAGGCCTACCTCGAGGTCGAAGAAAAGGATGGCAAAATAGTTAAGCTCGGGGAGCTCAATGAGGGTGACGTAGAGCCTTCCGCCTTGGCTTTTGCATCGTTCGAGGGCGCTATATCTAAGACCTTAGATCCCCGCGAGGCGCTAGTACTCCTCACCAAAGCGCTAACGTGATAACTTCGTACTCTTGTTAACGCGGGGCCAGACGTCCCATGAAGGTAAAAGTCCAGTTTTTCGCGTTCCTCCGCGAGGAAGTGGGCAAGAAAGAAGACTACTTCGAGTGCACTTGTTCTTCCCCTAAAGAATTGATTGAAGTACTGTTCAGAAGGTACCCAAAATTGAAGGATGAAAATGAACAATCCAAGAAATTTGGCTTGGAGCTGAAGGTTCTCGTGAACGGGAGGGAGTGGAAATACTTAAATTCTCTAGAAGGAGATGAAATCGAGGTAGCAATATTCCCACCAGCCGCAGGGGGTTAAGAAGGATACAGAAAAGAAATAAGGGTCACGAAGGAGTATCCGTTCGGAGAGCTGGGTGCGATGAGGCGGACCGAGCGGGTACATTACCTCGCCCGCTTCGTTTTTAAAAAAGGGCTTGTGGACCCTCGGCTCCCATCTTTACTCGGGGAGCGGGCGTACTACCGAGAGCTTAAAACTTGCGCCCTAGGAGGGGCGGCCGTCTCCGTAGGGGAGTTTCTAGATAGCCCCGAAGGTGCGAACGGTATGGTACAGTTCTCGAAAACTAAGGGGAAGGTCCGAGCCTCGGTTTACATAAAGATGAGCGATGGTTTCGCAAAGGAAAATATGAAATACATAGACGACATAATATTTGAACTGTTCCCCGGAACTAAGAGGGTCTACATAGTTAGGTCTCCAAACTACGAGGGCGTGGCGGTGGCCGAAAGGATTTGGAGGTGGCTGACGGCGGGCCACTCGACCAAGGGCGCCCTCTATTACTTGGAAATAACCGCACCCGGAAGGCTCGGCAAGAAGCTGCTCCAGAGGGCGCTGGAGAGCGGCGCGTTCAGCTACAACGGCTGTAGCGACCGGTTAGAAACTAATATAGTCAAGAAGAGGAAGGAGTTGGAGAAGTTCGCAAGAGAGACGAAAGTGTGGGAAGACAACTTATTCCTCTGCAAATTCCACGGGAAGTGTCAAGAGTTGGGGGAGGTGCTCGCCTAGGAAAAGGGGTATGACGACCCAACGCCTAGCTGAGAGGTGAGGAGCTTCCCTGCGGGCGAGGACCCCTCACGCCTTGAACACTAGGAGTTTCACCCACAAGTCGCCGTGATACACGTCCCTTTCCTCCACCAGCTCGAGGCCGCTCTCCTCGGCTATCTCTCGCGCCTCTCCTAGCGGCGTAACCATAACCAGCTTTCCGCGAAGCACCCTCGCCGCGGACTCTAGGAACCCCTTATACAACTCGATTACCTTCTTCGGGCTCCCCATCCGAACGCCGTAGGGAGGGTTGGTGACTATCAAGTCCGCCCAGTCCAAAACCTCGTGAATCTTAGTAGCGTCGTGGACTCCGAACGCTATGAATTTCCTTACCCTAGCTACTTCGGAATTTATTATGGCCTTCTTCACATATTTCGGATTCATGTCAAAACACATTATCTCTGGGACGGCGAAGTTCAAAGCGCCCTCGATGGGTATAGTTCCGGAGCCGCACATGGGGTCCACGAGCCTCTCAGAGCCCTTCGCCCCTCCCAAGAACAGCATAGCGTAGGCTATGGTGGGCTTGAGGGAGGCCATGTGTTCCTCGACTCTATAGTACCTCCTGTGCAAACTCTCCTCCCCCGATACCTCGACGCCCACCCGAACCCGACCGAAGTACCACTCAGCCCTCACCACCACGCCCGGATAGTCCAAGTTGACCTCCGGCCTCTTCCCGAACACCCTCTCTACCCTCTCTATGACGCGTTTGCCCACCTCAGCGGCTAACTCCGGGGAGCTCGGTCCTTCACCCACCCTTTCGGCCCTTACTGCGAATGGGGTCCACGGAGTGACGAAGGCTTCTATCCCTTCCAGCTCTAGCTCCTCCAGCCTCCCCTCGAACAACAGCACGTAGCCCTTGTGCACGCTCTTTGAGCGCTCAAGCCTCCAGACGAGCTCCCCCAAGTCTTGGAAGGTGGCTTCCACTCGACCCTTCGATGTACCCAAGACCTCGAGTCCCCAAGACCTCAGCTCGGCCGCCGCTACGTCCTCTAACCCGGGGTTAGTGGTGAAGACCGCCCGCACCCGCGCTCACCAAGTGGAGCACATAGGCATTGAAAATTGCCCTCTTCGTAAAGTCTTTTCTCAGTTCCTCCCAAGTGAAGCCCAAGGTGCGAGCTATACTGAGGGCCTCCGCAAGTTCCTCGTCCTCTATCTTTTTCCTTCCGAAGTTGACCTTTCTATCAGTTATGTGTCTCTCGCCCCTTCCGGGCAACATTATCTTGCCGTAAGCCGCCTTGTGCCTCCAAGTCTGGGTGTCCGCGCTCTGGTAGCCCAAGGAGCTGAGCTTGGGTATTAATAAGGCCGAGCCCAAGCCCAAAGCGTGAAGCCACCTGTCCTCCACCAACCTCATTACCTTCAAGAATTCCCATCCTTCCTTGCGCGAGGCGTTCTTAACTGTGAGTATCCTAGGTATCAAACCTCCCACCGCTACCCTCTCGCCCACCTCCGAGTACCCCTCAGCGTACCTCTCCAACAGCTCCGGAGGCACGGGGTGATAGACCGGGAGGAGCGAACATCCCACCCGCTCCGCCATGTACTTCGCTACGTCAACGTTACGCTCTACCTTCTTTCGGGCGTTTTTATCGTTAGGAGCTACGGGCGAGTCGAGTGCGATGCAGTAATCAGGTTTTATAGTATTGTACCACTTGACGACGTTGTCGGGATTCAAGACCACGCCCTTCCGGAGAGCTTGATAACCCCCCGAGTCTACCCATATCTCTATTTCGTCCGGTATCCCCATCACTTCCCTTAAAGTTTTCCCAGATTCTAACACGTTCATCACTTTCTTTGACTTGCTTAGCTGAAAGGCATTCAACATTATTGCCTTCACGTCGAACTTCTCCCACAGCTTTAACAACTGCGTGCTCGGATGGCCGTATACCAACAACATCTCGGAAATACTACTAGGAGGGATCACTTTAAACTTTCGACATACTCTTTCAAGAGGTTTTGGAACATCGCGAGGGTCCCGTTCATCTGCTCTAACTCTGCCTCGAGTCCGTTAATCTGATTAATTAACTCAACCCTAGCCTTGGCGAGGCCCTCGCACACGTAACAGCTCACCGCGCGGTTCACATCGGTGCCGTTGAAGGCCCGAAGCGCTTGTAGGACTTCCGATACGCTCTTCGCGCCGGCGAGCCTTGCAATCAAAACGGTTTCGTTCCCGGAGCATTTACAATTCGCTGGCATAGAACTTACCACCTTTTCTAACTCCCTCGTCCACGCGACTACACAATCGTAGTAGGAGTAAAGCTTTCCTAGCGTCTCGAGGGCTTCGAAGGGAGAGACTAGCATCGAGTGTATCTCGGAATCCAGCTTCCTCGAAAGGTTAGAAAACTCGTTCAGACACTTCTCCAGTTTGACCTCTGCGACTTCCAGTACTCCCTTAACGTAGCTCACGTTCGAGTGGGCCACGGCGGCTGCGCTCAACAGAGGCAACGGGCGGGCTGCGAGGTAGCTCAACGCGTTAGTTAGGTTAGCGAGCGACGTCACCGGAGAAGCCAGCGTTAATGACAACGACGTCAAGAGCAAGGCTATGATCTTCACGGACCTCAAACCCCCACCGCCGAAAGAGTATAATCAAAAATAAGGTCTTCTGAGAAGGATGGGGCCTTTGCTGGCGGACGCGCTGCTGGTCGTTGCGAGCGTCTACCACTTCCTCGGAGCCATCTATTACAGAGCTTCCTTGAAGCCTCCGAAGGAGAAAGTATTCGAGTTCCCGTCGTTGGCCATTCACGTGCCCGCATACAAGGAAGACCCTCAAATGCTCCGCAATTCGATAGAGAGAATCATTGAGAGGTTGAGGCCGGATCAAGTAATTGTTATCACCGACCCCGATAGTTATGATGAAGTGAGGAAGGAACTGCCCCTCGAGGTAGAAGTTATCACCGGGGCGGAAAAGGGAAAGGCACGTGCGCTAAACGAGGCCTTGAAGATCACACGGACTGCCTACATCATGGTCTTTGACGCAGACTCCTTCCCTGAAGACGGTTTTTCCCTCCTCAAGTCGCCCTACGCAGCCAGTCTCTGGAAAGGTTACTCTGCCGGAACCAGGTGGGGCGACGCGTTAGCTAACGTGACTACGCTGGCCTCGGTGGCCCTTATATATGGGAGGGCGAGACTGGGCTTTCCCGTCGTTCCCCCGGGTTCAGGCGTCTTAATAGAAAAAGAGCTTTTAGAGGAGCTCGGCGGGTGGGACGAGAACTCCCTAACCGAGGACATAGATCTAGCCCTAAGAGCTTTAGAAGTTAACGTCAGAGCTAACGTCATACCCTCGTTCGTCTTGGTGGAGGCCCCGAAGGATTACGCCTCCCTAAAAAGGCAACAGTCGAGGTGGGCGTACGGAGCCGTCCAAGCAATAATGGGGCACGCTAAAGCGGTGGCTAGACACCCGGAGACGTTCTTCTACCTAACTCGCCACGCCTCAACGTGGCTACCGCTGCTGGCCCTCTTGGCCTCCCCCGCCGGGCTCTCGCCGTCGTCTTTGCTCCTCTACTACTTTGCCGTCTCCACCGAGGCACTTTACGCCTTCAAGGCTGCAAAGAAATGGCGAATTAGCGTTAGCCTCGCCGACGCGGGCCGGACGACTGCCGCGGGCCTTTCTATGTCAATAACCTTGTTGAAGTCACAAATAAAAGCTTTGTTTAGGATGAAGGAACTTTGGAAAGTAACCCCCAAAGGGAGAAAGAAAGGTTTGGGAAAGGGTATAGCCAGCGAGGTAGTGTTACTGGGTGCACCACTAATAGCTTTGCTAAACCCGGTTTCTCTGCCTCTGACGCTTCAGTACTTCATAGCCTCCCTATATGTAATCTTAAGGGTCCTCAGCGAAGAGCGACGTCGTCACTGATCGGCCCCGGATTCTGACATCATCGGAGCGCCTTCACTATCCTCCTGCTCAAGCGACCAAATATCTTGTTTACGAGTGTTTCATAGTTGACCGAGGCCGGCAAGATAGTCCCCGCTGCCCCCGGATGGCCTCCGCCCTTTCCTCCGAACTCCTCGGCTAGTTCCGACAAGAACTCGGCCAAGTCTATGCCAAGCTTCGTTAGCCTAGGGGACGCGCGGGCGTAGACGCGCAACTCTTCCTTCCCTTCCCTCACAACGAAAGCCGCGTCCGCGCCCACGCACTGGGTTAAGGTTCTCAACACTGCTCCCTCGTTAGCCCCTACCCTAGTTATAACAATTATGTAGTCCTTTACCTTTCTATAGGTGAGCCTCTCGCAAGCCTTTATCTTAGCCATCCGGGTTCCTAAATCTTCATCCTTTTCAGAAGGGAGTATCTTAAGGGCGTTACCCAACTTCGCAAACTCGCTCAAATACTCCATCGCCGTGAACGTCTGGGGCCTCGAAAACTTGAACCCTTTACTGTCTATGTATATTCCCAACATCAATGCTTCAGCAGTCCTCTCGTCCAGTTCCGCTCCCACCTCCCGAGCGAGGAGGCTCACTATCTCGGAGGTGGAGCTGGCCCCCGGGTCCACTAGGCACGGCTTTAAGTCTCCTCTAGTGTGATGATCTACTCTGCAGTACTCCTTGGTTAAGTCGATACCAGGCAACTGGGCGCTCGAAGCGGTATCCACTATTATCATCCATTCCTCCTCCACGGGACCTCCGCGGAACTCCATACCGACGAGCTCCGCGACCCTTTTACCCAAAGAAGAGAGGCCCCCGGGGGCGTAAGGGGTCGCGCCCGCGCGCCAGAAGAAGGCCGCGGAAGCAACTGCATCCGGGTCAGCGTGTCTGTGGACGACGACCGCCGCCCTTTCGGCTTCAAGCCTCTTTAAGATCTCTCTGCCCTTCGCTAGTAAGTCTCCTCCCAAGCTCTTGCAGTCCCGCATCGAGAGCCTCCTCCACCACCTCCTCGTAGGAGTACTTCGACCTCAAGCCCTTGACTTCCAAGCTGGCATCCACCTTCTTTTCCTCATCTACGTATACGACTATCTCTAAGTCTAGGTCTTGGGCCCTCTCGCCTAACTTCTTCTTTACCTCCTCTTCGACGCGTTCCGAAGCCTTAAGGAGGGCTTCTACTACCCTTTCAACCTCCTCCTGCCAGCCCTCCACCGCTCAACACCTTCTGAAGCTGTTGACGAAGCTTTTCCAACTCGCTCTTGACTAACTCTTCTTGCTTTTTCAAACCGGTGAGCTTTACTTCTATTAGATCTATTTTGTCCTTTATCTCCTTAACCAAGTCATCCTTCTTTGCTTTGTAGAGGACGTGGCCTACGTTCTTGTAAAGTTCCGCGTCGGCCGGTAGCTTCTCGAGTTCCTCCAAAACTTTCTTAAGTTCCTTCAACTCGGTCTCCAGCAACACTCTCTGTTGAACCAAGCTCTGGTAGACCTCTTGCTGTTGTTGATACTGGGCCAAGAGTTTCTGTGCCTGAGCGTTCAGGCTCATCCCGACTCTCCCTCGCGCGCGCGCCGGGACGATATATTAAAATAAGGTACGGGTCGGCGAGGTCCCACATTCGTCATCCATCGAGCGCTCAAATCGGCCACCTCATCCCCTAACTGCCAATAACTATAAGCCCCGTAGCGTGTAACCAGGGGGTATTCAAGGTTGACTGCGTTCAGGGTTAGCGTCAAAAAAGAAACTTGCATAGGGTGCAGCGTTTGCGCCCAAATCTGCCCAACCGACGTTTTTGAAATAAAGATGATTAAGGAGGGCGAGTACTTTAGGCTCGTGAGTGAGGTTGTTAGAGAGGAAGCGTGTATCGGCTGTATGGCGTGTGTGGAGAACTGCCCCACCGACAGCATAAGGGTCGAGAAGGCCGAGGCGAAGGTTAAGACCGGTTAATCTCTATCACCCCTTTAGTGCTGAGGCCACCGACATATCCTAAAGCTTCAGAAACACATTTGGCGAACGCCTTAAACAACGCCTCTACCTTATGGTGGTCATTCTTACCTTTAAGGAGATCTAGGTGTAACGTAACTCGCGCCTCCCGGGCGAGCGTCTCGAAGAAGTGCTCCACGTTCTCTAATGCAAGACCACCTATTTCCTCCCGCTTAAACTCCACATTGCCGTAGAACCCCCCTCTTCCAGATATGTCAAGGACGCACCTCACCAATGCCTCATCCATGGGGACCAAAGACCATGTAAACCTCTTGAGCGTACCTTCTTTCATCCTTTTGACGAACTCCTCCCTCAAGAACCTTCCTAAGACAATAGCCACATCTTCGACCAGATGATGATCGTCGAAACCTTGGAGATCGAGGGCGCTTATACACGCGTTGAGCCCGGAGTGTTTTAGGAAGGTTTCGAGCATATGGCGGAAAAAGGGGACGCCCACGTCTACACTAACTCGATCACATCTTTCCACTTTAACTACTGTCTCGTTGGTTTTCCTCTCCACGGCCTGAACCCCCAGAGCCGAAACAAGTAGTAAAACGGAGCGTTTTGTGTAAGCGGCGGGCTGATGAAATGTTGGAAACGTCGAACAGAAAGCTTGACCATTTGCGTATAACTCTCCTCGAGGACGTCGAAGCCGGAGACACGTGGCTGGACTTCGTCAAAGTTCCTCACCGGGCAGTCCCAGAACTCAACTTGGACGAAGTAATTACTGAGATAAAGATATTTGGTAAAACGTTGAGCGCGCCGCTCATAGTGACCGGCATGACTGGTGGTAATGAACACGCCGCCAAGATAAACGCGACCATCGCTGAGGTAGTAGAAGAGTTAGGGCTGGGCATGGGAGTAGGAAGCCAGAGGGCGGCAGTAGAGAGGCCCGAGCTGGAGTGGACCTTCAGGGTAACCCGGGAAAGAGCCCCCAACGCTTTGTTGATAGCGAACTTGGGTGCGCCGCAACTACTCAAGGGTTACGGTCTAAACGAGATAAAGAAAGCTATAGACATGATTGATGCTGACGCCATAGCCATCCACTTGAACGCTGCCCAAGAAGCGTTCCAACCCGAAGGCGATGCAGACTACAAAGGGTTGTTAACCAAACTCTCCGAGCTTGTAGACAAGGTCGAGAAACCAATAATTATAAAGGAAACGGGGGCTGGGCTAGACTACGATAGCGTGAAGGCCCTTCGAGAGCTTGGAATAAAGGCCTTCGACGTCTCCGGTTCCGGGGGGACCAGTTGGATAAGAGTGGAGATGTACCGAGCTAGGGAGAAGGGCGACGAAGCGTTAGCAACGGTGGCCGATTGGATGTCCTCTTGGGGGATTCCGACAGCTGCCTCTATAATGGAGACTAGGGCTGCCGCGCCAGACGCCTTAGTGATAGCTTCTGGCGGCATAAGAAACGGTGTGCACGCAGTGAAGTCGTTAGCCCTCGGGGCGGACGTTGTGGGGGTGGCCCTCCCAGCGCTCAAGAGAGCATATGAGGGAAAGGAAGAGTTGAAAAAGTTTCTTAAATCGATGATGTTATCGATAAAAATAGGCCTATTCTTAACTGGAAGCCCAGCCCCTGAGTATATAAAAGGTAGGGCAATCGTACTGGGACCTTTAAAGGAGTGGGCATTAGAAAGGGGAATATACGACGACTGGTTAAAAGCACGCTAACTGACTGACCGGGAGGAAAAATTTAATTATCTACCAGTCAGAAAACTAAATGGGCCCAAGGATTGATTACCATCCTAGGCTTTTTGGTTCTGGCAAGCATCGGCGTCGCTACGTTTGTGAAATATTGGAACGAGTTGTTAACTAACGAGGAAAGTATGGTAGACCGATCGAAGATTGCTTGGAAATTCTTAGTCCCGGCGTATTCGTTCTTCGCAACGTTAACTGCAGGGGCAGCCATCGCCGCAGGGCTCGCGGGACTAGGTCTCGTGGCCACGGACCCTCAACCACTGGCTTTTCTAGCCTTGGTCACTTTGGTACCCACAGTTGCATTGGTAATAGCCGACCTAGGGGCGCCGGAAAGGGCGGTTAACATAATTATAAACTTTAACCCCACGTCTAGAATAGCTTGGAATGTAGTTTTCTACACCCTCATAGCACTATCGACGTTGTGGACATTATTCTCCCCCTCCCCGAGTACCGCACTCATAACATTGACCTCGGCGATATTACTAGAAACTAACCTTGGCATGGCCTTCGGCACCAGCAAAGTGCCCGGGTGGCAAGGCCCTGCTAAAGCCGCTGAGTTCGTAGCAGCTGCGTTCCTCGCAATGGGAATATGGTTAATGAGGCCGGATATTATATTGGTATCCGTGATATCTTTATTAATTCTCGACTTCTGGGAGTTGTACTTCGTGAAGTATTTCGAAAGGCTAGAAGTGTCGCTTAAACGTGTAGTCCCCTACTACGTCGTCTTGGCTCTAGCAGCCTTAACGTCAATCACAAGCCCCCCACTCGGGGCCGCGTTAGCCCTTGCGGGATTGTTCGTTAACAAGGTCCTATCGGCAGAATGGCCACAAAGGTTGCGGCTGAGGCTGGCGCCTTACTCTTATGTCTTCTCCCAAGAAGCTACCTTCGTTGAACGAGCAGAGGTTATGGTAACTATTGCTGCTTTTTTGATATGGACGGCCTTGATTCTACTGAAAATCTTAATTTATGGGTGATAGATCATGAAGTTCCTAGCAAAATTATCGTCAGGTCTGTTCAATGTACCGCTAGAAGGACTGGAAAAGGAGAGAGCTTCGGGAACCGTACTAGTGCCGAACATATGCCGCATGTGTACGGCATCGTGCAGTATACTAGTAGAAGTCAAGGGTGGAAAGGCAGTAAGGGTTTACGGTAATCCCTACGCTGTGTACCACAACAAAGGACACGTGTGCCCTAGAGGGAACTCTGGGCCACTGCAGCTCGCTAACCCCGACGCGTTGAGGACTCCCCTCAGAAGGCGCGGTTCTGAGAGGGGAAGGTGGGACTTCGAAGAGATAGACTACAACGAGGCTATTACCGAAATAGCCAGCATAATAAGAGAAAAAATTGAGGAAGGGGCACCGTGGAAGGTGATATTAGTAGTAGGTCAAGCCGCCGGTGCAGCATACAACGACCCCATAAATATGGCCATAGCCCCCACAATAGGTACTGACAACGTAATTAACGTTCCACTCTCCACGTGTGTTGGCTCAAAGCTACTCTCTTGGGGATTCTCTGGGGCTCCGGGTCACCACGCCTTTTTGCTCCCAGACTATGAAAGGACCAAGTACTTCCTCTCTTTTGGAAGGAACCTAGGCGGTTCAGTCGCCGTAGGTCAGACAAGTAAGGCAGGAGCTAAGTTAGGGAATTACAAGTTAGTAGTTATGGATCCAAGGCTGAGCGAGTGGGCAGCAAAAGCAGACGAATGGGTACCGGTGAAGCCAGGTACCGACCTAGCGGTCTTTTTGGCGATGCTTAATATAATATTAAACGAAGGATTATACGACGAGACTTACCTAAGGAAGTACACCAATGCAGCGATGCTAATTCACAAAGACACGTTAGAACCAGCAAAGACAAAGAATATTGTGGTCAAGAACGTGTTGAAAGAGTTTGAAGCGATAGATTTCTTAGTGTTCGACGAGGCCTCGAACTCCTTCAAGTTCTCTAGGGACGCGAAGCTACCTTCTCTGACTTACGAGGGTGAGCTGGAAGGTGAACTTGTCACCACAGTTTTCAACGCACTAAAGGAACACCTCAAGGACTACACTCCTGAGTGGGCAGAGAAGGTCAGCGGAGTTCCCAAGGAAACTATAGAAAGACTTGCTGCCGAGTTCGCCTTGACCAAACCAGCGTCCATAGAGACAGGGTGGAGTGCTAACA
The DNA here is from genome assembly GCF_056435145.1 of Ignicoccus sp. Taxonomy (NCBI): domain Archaea; kingdom Thermoproteati; phylum Thermoproteota; class Thermoprotei; order Desulfurococcales; family Desulfurococcaceae; genus Ignicoccus; species Ignicoccus sp. Next base: position 83,818 of record NZ_JBWNMZ010000009.1, on the reverse strand, counting down.
AGTTCTTCAATCACTTCCAGCTGTACAGAGCGGCCGCCGTTCTCTCAATAGTCACTGGCAACTTCTTGAGGCCCGGAGGGGTAGTGCTCAGTATGGGCGGGATAGGGAAGGTACTACAGAGGGCAGCGCCTCCAGTAGCCGGCCCCCCTGTGAAGGAGAAGCCTTCCAAGTTATACGCGTACGAGAGCGAAACTCCGATATCACTCAGCGACGGCACCGTAACTAGAGGCCCGCTCATACCGTGGGGAAGGGGGTACCACGGTCTGCTTAAGTTCGTTGAAGAAAACAAAGGAGTAGTAATTATCGTGTTGGGCAGTAATCCCGCAAGGACGTTCGTTGGTCAAACCTTCCAAAAGGTTGCGAAACACCCCAATGTAGAGAAAATAATAGACATAGGGCTAATAAAGGATGATACGGTACTCTATAGTGACTTGTTCGTACCAGAGTGCGGCTACTTGGAGAGGTACAATTTACTCAGCGGGATCCCCTTTAGCTTGGCTAAAGGGTTCATGGCTGGCTTTCCAGCAGTGAAAACGAGATGTAAAGACATGTTAACTATATGGGCTGACATATTCAAAGGGCTTGGCCTCCTCGATAAATACCTAAACAAGCTCGAAAGCGTACTCTGCCCTAACTGCAACATAAAGGAGATTTTCGAAAAAGGAAACTTCGAAGAAATAATAAGTAAACAGTGTGAAAAGCAAGGAATAAACTTCTCCGACATAAAGAACAAAGGAATAGTATATCTAACCGATGAGTCTTGGGGCCTAGAGATGAATAAGAATATCTTAGAAAACGGCTGGCTGAATACAGCCAGCGGTAAAGTGGAAATATTACCAATTAAGCTATTAAAACTAATAAAGTCAAGGAAAGGCGAACTGAAGCCAGAGTGGCATCCATTACCCACGTGGGTGCCACCAATATGGATGAGGAGAGCTCTGGCCTCCGATGAGTTCGTGCTCTTGACTGGAAAAGAGAAGAACATGAGTTACACATGGTTGCAATCCAACCCGTTGTTGTCGTGGATCGTCGACGATCCCAAGAAGATATGGATAAACAAGTCTAGAGGTAAGATGCTGGGGATAGACGACGGCGAAATAATTGAGGTCTGTGCGGGCGAGGAGTGTATTAAGGGTCCCGTGAGGTTAACAGAAGGCATAGTCCCAGAAGCCATCTACGTCCCGCCGAATTACGGTTTTGAAGTAAAACTAACGTTCGGACGGTATAAGGACTTAAAGTTTAACGTACTCCAAGAACCTCTTCTAATAGATCCAGTCACGGGAACCCATTTGCTATCTGATGTTATAGTAAAGGTGAAGAGGTGAGAACTATGAAACCCGCTATGATAATAGATCTCAAAAAATGTGTAGGTTGCGGAGCTTGTACTGCTGCATGCGTAATGGAGAACCAATACAAAGGGGGTAAGGTGCCCGAACCGGGCGCTATAGGTAAGCTTTTGTCTAAAGTAATCAAATTGCGCAACTACGAAGGAACTCCGCTAGAAGAGGCAATAAAGAGGGTTGAGAACGGAGAAAGTCCAGAAGAAGTCCTAGGAAAGTTATTTATGACGAGAACTAGCGTAATAAGACTGGAGTGGGGCGAATTCCCCAGAGTCAGGACGGAGTTCTGGCATAGAATATGTAGGCACTGTGAAGACGCCCCCTGTGCACACGTTTGCCCCACTGGGGCCACCCAAGTCACGCGGGATGGAATCGTTGTGGTAGACAAGAACAAGTGTATTCTGTGCGGTGCGTGCATAGTCGCTTGTCCCCACGCGGCCAGGAGCGTAGACGTATACAGTAGAGCTGTAGATAAGTGCACCCTCTGCAACCACCGCATAAGTAAGGGGTTGTTGCCGGCTTGCGTGGAGACTTGTCCTACCGGAGCGCGCACCTTCGGTGACTTGGACGACCCGGCCTTCGTGAGCAAAATACCGAAGGAAAAACTAGAAGAGGGCGAGCGCGTCATAATTTTGGAATGAGCGTCCCTTCCCTTTTTGGTAAGAAGAATAACGCCGCGCTCGAAAGCGCGAAGGAATAGACTGCCAGTTCTATCAAATTTAAGGATGGCATAATCAAACCTCCGACCAGATAACCCAAACCCAGAGCTGCGTAGGCCAGTCCGTAGAGCTTCCCCTCCCCTCCTGCCTCAGCTATTATCGCTCTGACTACAACTTCAGTGTAAGCTATCGCCAGTCCCGCTAAGGGCAAGAAACGCCAGTCCTTCAAGCTTATAGACGACAAGGCGAACAAGGGAGCTAAGTAGGCGATCTTCCTAAACAACTTACCCATGAATAAGCTCGCTATTGCGTCTATTAACATCACGAACGCGTACCCCAAGATGGGCTGAGGCGCGGAAGCGACTGAGAGCAAGGGTTGCACGAAAGAAGCTCCTATAAGGAAGCTAAAAGCCACCGCAGAGCTCGCCTTCCACACAACTTCTCTCTTCTTCTTAGGTACGGCCCGCAAGTTCCTCAGCTTCAACAATATAAATATCATTATTGTGTACGGAATGAAGAATGCTAGCATAGACTTCTTCAGCCCAAAATAAGAGGAGAGCGCGAAGAGCGTCAGAGGGCCGGCCACTGCCCCCACTTGATCCATTACCTCTATTATGGCGAACGCCTTCCCCGGGTCGTCGACGTTGCTCGCAACCAAAGCGTCGCGGGCTGGTGACCTTATCGCCTTTCCAACCCTTTCCACAACGACAGCCGCTAAGAAGCTGACCAGCGAGGGCCACAACGCAGCTATTGGGTAAGCCGCTACTAGGGAGTAGCCCAGGAACATGAACAAGTAATGTGCTCCGAGCTTGTCGGCCATCACACCGCTTAAGGCCCTTAATGCGTAGCCCAAACCTTCGGAGGTTCCCGAAATTACTCCGAGCTCCTCGAGGTTCCTAATCTCTGCTGGTATAGCGGAACGTCCGCCCTCGTAGACGAAGTCAGCAAGCATACTGACGAGGCCGAAGAGATATTCTATCACTTCACCTCACCGCCATGCAATGCGAGTAAACTTTAATTCCCCGAATGTCACGTTCCTCCGCACGGGGTATACCAAGGCAATGTTCTTGTGGGGGCCATCCTTCTTCATAGAACCTTTGTTAACTGCACTAGTGCTGGCAATAATGGTAGGGCTATCCCCAATGATCAACAAAGTCCCTAAGGGCGAAAGGGGATTGAAGCTGTTCATGGGAATAACTCTCTTAGCTTATGTCGCGCTGCTCTACTCCGGCTATAACCTAATTGCTAGTACAATCGGCTTCAATGCGACGCTGTGGGGCTTTGCGATTTTCGTTACCGCGGTCGCGCTGGTACAGTGGTTGATAGCGCCGTTTTTAATAAATGTAATGTATCACGTTAAGCCCGCAGAGGAGGTTAGCCCGAGGTTAGTGGAAATAGTAAGGGAGCTAGCGGCTAAAGCGGGGTTCAAGAAGCCACCAAAGGTCTTCGTAGCCGACGTGAACCTCCCCAACGCCTTTGCGTATGGTAATTTTCTTACAGGCAAGTATGTTGCTATCACGAGAGGGATGCTGAACGTAGCAACTGAGGAAGAACTTAAAGCAGTCATAGGCCACGAGCTGGGGCACCACCGCCACGGGGACGTCTGGCTCATATTGGCGCTCTCGCTGGCGCCCATGCTTATCTACTACCTCGGTAGGGTATTAGTAGACTGGGGGTTCTTCTCGGGCATCACGAATAGGGACGAGAGGAATAACGGCAGCGCGCTTATGTTAGTAGGAATGGCACTTCTGGCGATAGGTATCGTTCTCAACTTCGTCTTGCTTCAGTTCAACAGGTTGAGGGAATACTACGCGGACGTGCACGGCGCAAAGGTCGGTGGGAAGAGAAACATGCAGAGAGCTTTGGCCAGGATATACTTGGCGTTCGAAAACTTGAAGAACGACCCGGTCCTCAAAGAGGAAGTTGCCCGCTTCGTTGACTCGCCCGCAAAAATGCTGTTTATATACGCTTTCGCCGAGCCGTTTTACGACATAGACAGCATAGTGGAGAGGCTAAAGAGAGAGAAGACGAACCCTATAGTTGAGCTGTTCATGAGTCACCCGCCTATACCCAAAAGGTTGAAGTTCCTGGACACTATATAGCTCAAAATATAGCTCAAAACCTAAGCTCCCAGCGGCAACGTTATCCCTATTTTTAAAGGTATTGTTATATTATAGTTCCCCATACTTATATTGTGTAACGCCAAGTATATGTCTATTATCAATGCCAATATACTAAAGCTTAGCCATAATATCATAGCTATGGTAAGGACGTCTTGTAACGTGATGCCCTTCTTCCTCACTGTTTTCAACCATCCTCTAGGACGGCCGGATTATCATAAAACCCTTTCCTCGGTCCATGGGAGTTACCTCACCCAAAGCTCGGCGACCGCTCTACCGTCCTCATCGGGCCCCTCTCCCGAAGAACTCCGAGAGGGTCTTGTGACGACGCACTTTATGCTCTACTACCCGCGAAAAGTCGTCCCTCACCGGCTCGTATACAAACTTGAAGAATGAATTTGGATTGACGAGGACCGAGTAGGGGAAGCTCGAGACGTACTCCAGAGATCTGTCCCAAGCTATCTCGAAGGGGAGCCCAGAGCTTTCGAAGCGCCTCCACACTTGCTTGTAGAAGTCCTCTGGCCTTTGAGTCTTGTCTCCCATACAGAACCATTGACCGCATACTGGAGCCTTGTCCTTTAGGGGCCTTAGGGGCTGAAGTTTCTCTATCTTCTTCAAGACCTTCTCGTCGTAACCAGGGGGCTTTCTCATAGACCTCGGGTTGTAGTAGTACTTCAACCAGGCGTAGAATATAGCCCGGTTTAACCCAAAACTCAAGGCCTTCATTAAATTGCCCATAATCAAGTAATACCTAACGGCTTGGAGAAGGGCCATCACCGGGAACCGCCCGGGGTGTTCGAACTTCTGAGGGACTTCCCTCTCACATCTCCTAACGAACTCCTCCAGACTTCCTTCACAAAAGTCTATCGCTTCCTCGTTTGGCCTACGTAAAGGGAAGAAGGGACCGGAAGGCGAGCGCGTGTAGGGCGCGGGAGGAAACCTCTCGATCGTTATGACCTCGTAGAAGGTCTCCAGTCCCGCCTCCTCCGCCACCTTGCGGGCCAAGTAGGAAGGGGTGGTCATCTTGAGACCTTCAAAGCACTTTCTACTAATTAAAACATAAACTTCCGATGCGTTGCTTAGGAACCACGGGGAAGTCCCGTGCTTGCGGAGTGTCTTATATACTATCTCCCATGAATCTGGCCTAACCTTTAACACCAAGTCTGAAGCGTATTTCTCCTTACCCTTGTACAAGTCTGCGCTCGCATAGACCGTCCTCGCCCACGGAAACTTCTTGAGCCACGCCTCTAGCTCCCCGTCGAATATTATGGGCTCGCCGTTCCAGTAGCGGGTGAACTCGCCCTCTCCCTCGAAACCCAACCACCTCATCTTTAGGTAATCTATTAATTCGTCGGTAACTTTTACAAAAGGCGTGACCCCCACCCGAACCTCTATCTAGTGCGCGTGTCAGAGATTAATCGGAGGGCGGATGAGCGACCACGCAGGAGCTGAGGGATGACGAAGGGCCAAAGGCTGGTGACGCCTCAAGTTAGGTCTCCGCAGCTGCAATAAACTTCGTGGACGATATCGTACAGCTCCTTCAACCCTTCTTTGGTCTTCGCCGACACAAGTATGGCCCTCTCCGGAGGGGAGTACATCTCAACTACCTTTATCAAATCTATTATCATATCGCCGGCCACCCCGCCCACTTTGTTCGCGATCGAGCGGGCGAACTCCTCCGGGTTCTCTATAAGGAGGCTAATGATTTCTACGTCTTTGTTGCTTAGAAGGTCGACCTTGTTTATCACCGTAACTACTTGGAGCTCTGACTTTGCTTGGAGCATTAAGCTCAACATATAGCTTATCAACAAGTCCTCCGGATGGGAGGCCAGCGAGCCGTCAACTATGTATATAATTAATACGGGCCTCAACCTCTCCAACCGCTTTAAAAATTGTGTACCCTCCGGCCTGAACAAGAACATCTCCAATTGTCCTGGTGTATCTATCAAGACGTAGTCGGAGAACCCCCTAAATACCTTATGCTTAATTATTTCCTTGGAGTAGTGACCTAGCAACTCAGCCGCTTTCAAAAAGGCGCCGTTGGGTCCCAGTCCGTACTTCTGCATTATCTCTTTAATTGTAAATAGCTGGCGCACGTCGAAGTCCGGTACGTACGGGAGGACCTCTGCGCCAGGGTCTAAATTGGCTATCGAGATCTTCAATCCAACTTCCTCCCTTATCCAGTCACTGAAGGAAGCGACCAGACTGCTCTTGCCCGACCCGGCGGTTCCGGCGAACACCACGAACATGGCTCTCCTCCGGACCAGTCCTTAAGGAAGAGTTAAGAGCTGGGAGAGGCTCTCACACGCCGCGTGGATCCAGTAGAGGAACGAGTTTAGCGTGGCCCTGAGCGCCCTCAAATCTTCAGCCTCTATTACTACTTTGTTACCGAGCGCGTAGACCTTAACCCTCTTCTCGGAGGGTGGGTCTAGGACCTCCCTCTTCAAAGCCCTCAAGACGGCTCTGGAACAAGGCCCTTTGAGCTCTACCTCAGCTCTCCCCTTCCACAACTCCCCTCACCCTTAGAGAGGGGCCTACCGGGGCACGCGAGCCCGGCGTCCTGAAGAGGACCTCGAAGCCCGTCTCGTAGGGTTCGATGTCCACTATTAAGTCGTAGTCGCCCGCGTCCTCTTCCTTCTCTATCAGCGGTAATCCCAATAGATCCGAAAGCTTCTTGGCCACCTCGAATATTTCCGGAATAAGAGAATAAGCTCTAATGCCGACCCTTCTCACGTTGTAAACCCTCTTGCCCCTCTCTGAGGAGAGAGTCACCCCCTTGAGCCTTATCGTTCCTCTGGGTATCAGCTCTGCATCTACGACCTCATAGACCTCTAAGGAGGACGGGTTTCCGTGATGTTCCTTGACTATTATTACTCTATTGGCTTCCTCCTCGGCCGCTATTGCTCCCAACAGCTCCATCGAAAGCTTTCCCCTACTAAGCTTGAACGAACCCGGAAGGACGGATACCAAGTCCTTGACGAAGGTCCTGGTCCTAGGAGAGGGTGAATATGCAGTTGTTATTAAGATTTTCAAAAACGCTTACCTCCTCTCCGGCTTAGCCCCCCAAGCCTTGTTTAGGCCAGAGACCGGCACATATGCCGCCCCGGCGAACACTCTGCCACACTTCTCGCACTTCCAGAGCCCGACCGCGAGCCTCTTCACATAGCCCTTTATTCCGCAGTACGGACAAGTGTGGGGAGCATAACGGGCCTCCATCACTTGTTTCCACTGTTTTCTCAGAGTAGAACCATACCTCGCGCCGAAACGGCCGGCTATGCCTACAACTTTGGTCCTCTTGCCCATAGCTTTCCCCCCGCCCCCGCTCTGAGGGAGATTTAAAGCATCTCGACGCTCTTGTGGGCCCCAGGCCTTAGTCGGGGTTCTGACCGGACCTCCGGGGAGAGGTGGGGGGAGCGCGTGGTGCCGCCGCCGGGATTTGAACCCGGGTCACGGGCTTGAAAGGCCCGCATACTTGGCCGGGCTATACTACGGCGGCCCCGGGCATACGGAACTTGACCTACTTATAAGCTTTCAAGCTTTCTTTTTAAAGATGATGTAGTAGCCGAGTATTATTAAAGGAACGGGATCGAGGGCCAAAGCCTTGGCCACGAAGGGCTCAGGACCTATCACTTCTGGCCTGGTTGCGAACAAGCTTATGCTCTTATCTTCCACCCAGAGAAGGCCCAACCAAGCTAGGGACAGCTTCAAGGTCCTCGGTACTATTAAGCCCCCTACCAAGCTGATTATTCTCATAGCGTCCAACACGACAGCGACCAATACGCTGACTCTCGTTGCAGACTTGTATAACCTTCCGTAGTTTTTATCGTAGATAACTATTAATATAAAGGCTACTACCGTAGCGAAGGCTGCAGCCGGGTTTAAGAAGTTTGTCGAGCCCCCGAACGTCGAGAAGTCTAAGTAACCAACTACCATTGATATTACAAACAATAATATAAATATCATCGCTTCGATGGGGTTCATCGATATACCCCCGCCAACTCCTCGAAGGAGGCTATAATCCGATCCGCCACCAACCAGTGGTCGAGGACTGTGGGGAAAATGTAATACCTCTTCCTGGCCAGCTTATAAGCGTCTAAACCGAAGTCTCCTCGAGGGAAGCCCCCGACGACTACTGGGAGGCCCTCGGCCTCCCCAGCCACCTTTTTCGGGCTTACCAACGACGCCTTGGGATCCATTAAAATTATCCCATCGCTCCCTATAATCCTCTTCACTAAATATTTGAGATTCATATTCTTTATTTCCAACATAGGCTCTTCGCTGTCCGGAGGAACTCGCCCCTCTTCGAAGAGTTGTTCCATTATACCTAGGAACCTCTCGTAACTCCTAATGGGCTTCATCTTCGGATTTACAAATATTACCAAGTCGTCTCTGGTATGTACGTAAACCCTCAACATCCTCCGCACGTTCAGGGGCGAAGACAAAGCTGCCGCCAAGAACATGAAAACTATGTCCGGTCTCCCTCTGTTCTCTTTATCTTTTAATTTAGCCATTGCGTGGTAATGATAGCTCTTGTCCAAGATGACTTTGGTAGGAGGCTTGTTCCTCCTTTCGGCGTACTTCCTAACTTCCGGGTGCCCAGCTATTTCTCTAGGCACTAGCTCGAGGGCAGAATAGGCCATTATCAGATGTAGAACTCTCTTAATGCCTTACCCCGAGGGCCCTACGGTCCCGGGGGTTAAGGTGAACTCGACATGAACGGCGACCACTGCCCCTTCGCCAAGAGGATCAACAAGTTGTTGTACTTGTGCTTAGTGGACGGGAAGACGTACCCGGACATCTTAGGCCTCCACACCAAAAGGTGGAGGGAATGCTCTTTGTTTAGGGAAGGGCTTGCCCGGCTGGACGCCGTCCAAAAGTGCTTGGTGAGGGCCGGAAAGCTCGGCGTGGAGGTAGTAGAACGCGTACTCGAGATGCTAGAAGAAGGCGTGTTCATACCGAGTGACTGTCCCAAAAAGAAGTCTTGCTCCTCGTGCCCCTGCAACTACGAGGGCGAGTGTTTGTTGGGTATCAAGTGAGAGCCGTCACAGGATTGCGCCTCGAAGGGAAACCCCTCCCTACAGAAGGCGTAGCTCATGCCTAACCTCTTAGCCTCCTCCACCACGGGCCTCAACAACTCTCGCCTTAAGGCCTCTGGCAAGTATGAGTACCCCCCGACCTTAACTCCCCTCTTATAGAGCTCTTTCAAATGTGGGAAAATTTTTGTCATCCTCCTCAAATTGTCCGGCTTTGCTTTGTAGGTCGATGTGGTTACGTGTTTTATGCCTACACTTCTCAATAACTTCAACATATCCTTTATTTCGTCTTCAGAGTCGTTAACTCCGGGGATTATAGGGTCTATTCTAACCCCTACCGGAACCTTGCCCGAGACCTTCTTGATTGCTTCAACCCTTTCCGAAGGTGATGGTGCGCCGGGCTCCATAATTCTGGCCAACCTCTCGTCTAAGGTAGTAATCGTAACCATTATTGCACCTATTCCATCGATTAAGTCGACGTCCCTCTCGAAGAGCACGCCCTTTGTGGTTATGAGGACTTTGTATCCATACTTTCTGAGCAGTTCTAGCGCTCCTCTGGTCAACCCCAGCTTCTCCTCTATAGGAGGGTAGGGGTCACTGGAAGTGGACATGTTCACTATCTTTGAGTTATTCGCCTTTCTTAAGTCCCGCTCTAACCTTTCTAAGAAGTTCTTTTTGGGATAGAACTTCTTCCCAATGTACGAGGTCGCATAACAATAGAGACAAGAGAACGGACACCCGGTGTAAGGCTGGAGGCTGTATTTCCTAGGACACGTGCACAATGGTCCGTTCCACGGGTCGAACTCCCTAAGTACTTCGAACCTCACAGCTCTACGTTGGCGTGCTGCATTCTTAAGTCTTCTTCACTCTTACCCAACCTGTTCATGAGTTCTACTACCAAGCTGTCCAAGAAGGCTTGGACGGTTATCTCGAAGAGCGTTCCGAGGGGCGCGAGGGGCTCGTGTTGGCCAAGGATTTGACGGGAGAAGTAGTCTTGGGACTTCGACAGCTTCGTCCTGCCCGGTATTTCCACGACGATGTCTGCCAGCTTTCCAAGCGGAGAATTGGGGTAACTAGTGAGCACTACGACCGTAGCTCCTACTTGTTTGGCCGCCTCAGCAGCGGCCAGTACGAGCTTCGTGCTCCCGGAGCCTGAGATAGCTATCGCCACGTCGCCCTCTCTTACACTAGGAACTATGGTATCTCCCAATACGTAAGCGTTATAACCTAGGTGCATTAACCTCATAGCGAAAGCCCTGGCAACCAAGCCGCTCCGGCCGGCTCCCATAACTAGTACCTTACTCTCCGCAGTGTTATAGACTTTGACTAGTAAGTTGGCGAACTCTTCTACTTGGTGCTCCTTCAACATCTTGCTGGCGAAGTATATAAACGTGGCCATTTCCCTCATAGTATCGAGTAAGTACTTCACTCGCTCCCTCGCAGAGCTCCGAGAGAGTGTTTTTATAGATCTCTCAATTCGGCTCTCCTAATTACATATATCCAGTCATAGGGACCTCTCCTAACCACCTCGCCCTCCACGTATATTCTCTTTTTATATAAAGGGGCTTTTAGCACGAGGGTCTCTGCCTCGCCGCCCTCGAAGGCCGGATTGAAACCATACTTCCTCGCGCGCCTTATTATCTCCTCCACATCCTCGGCTGTTAAGACCTTCCCTAAGAACTCCGGTCCCAGTCCTTCTGCTGCCACCCTGACTAAGATAAACTCGAAACCTTGCCTTACCAACATCCTCATGTATTCTTCTTGATTAATTCTCCAGATGGGGTTAACGGGAACTAGACCGACTTCCTTGGCGAAGTAACCCAACCTCTGTCTCTGGTAGTCTGAGAGCAATGCTCCTGAGACCAAGTACTTGGCGCCCCGTTCCTTGGCAGCGACCATCAAGTCCCTTATCGCGTCGTCGTCGCCTTCAGCAAATATCCACTCGACGCCCACCGCTTTCGCTTGAAGCCCCACCGCCTCTACCGCAATGAACTGGAGGAGCTCCGAGTCCTCTGGGGGCTTAAGTGTGAGGAGGCAACAAACCTCGAAGCCGTGAAGAGCTGCCCAGTGCAAGACGTAGTTGCTGTCTTTGCCCCCAGAGGCCAGAGCAGCGACTTTCAAAGAACGACTACCCCCCAACCCTTCAACAGTCTCTTAACAGCTCTGTATACCGAATAGACCATTATTTCACTTATCTTGCTTACGACTTTATAACGCGCTTTCACCTCTATCTCTGCGACCTCCGAAGAAATCCTAAGTTTGTACTCTGACCCCGACACCATATTGTCTGCAATAATCTTAGTACTTGGATCTACTTTACTTGCCAGGACGGCTGCCATTAATGTGTTAATGTCCTCTTTAACTTTAATTAGTTCTCTAAGTGCAGATCCTTCGTAAACAGTAACTGGCAAGTTTAGGCCCTCCGGCTCCAAGCCGGCTTCCCGCAGTATGTTGCTCAACTGATCGGGACTCCTCCTAATCCATATGGACACGTCCTTAAGCGAGTCTAGGGAGAGAGCCTCCAAGGCGTCCATAGCGGGCAAGGCCCCGAAGGGCACCACTGCGTACTTCTTGCATTCCCCGCTCAGCGCCTCTACTTCCTCTATTACTCTTCTTTCAGAGAAGATCGCGGCGCTAACCACTACCACGTGAGAACAGTTTCTCAGCGAGTTCCTTACTACGTCGAGCGCTTTTTCGGCTCCTACGTCCTCGACCACTACCTCCGCCCCTAGTTTGAAAACCTCTTCCTCACCAACTATGATTACCTTTTCGTTGACGGATTGGCCGACGTCCTTATAGTCCATACAACAGAGGTATAGCTTCCTGACGTCGTCGTCTTTCTTCAGTAGTTCTACCAGATACGTGTTTAGCCGCTTTGAGCCTACGAGCGCCACTGACACCTCTATGCCCTAGGCTCTCACAGCTCCCCACGGAGTTATGAGCTTCTCGAAATCAAGGCCTTCAAGACGCCTACCAAGAAGGCGAGTCCGGCTACTAGCAACCACGCACCGTTTTGTATTGTTGGGTCACCATACTCTTTCGGCAAAGCGGGCTTCGCAGGAGGGGGGTTTACTAAGACTAAAGCTTTAGTTCCAGTAATAACCATTTTCTCCAACGTGTGGGGCGTATAGGGCAAGTAGCTGATGGTCCAGCTTAAGGTTCCGTTGTTGCCCGCGCCGTCCGAATAGGCTATGGTCAAAGTAAACGGAGGAGGGGGGAGGGTTACTTGAAGGTTTACAGAGGTCTTAGACGGCTCCGCTTTCAACAACGTGGTAGTGGTTCTTCCCTTCACAGCTATTACCTCCACCCGCGAGACGTTGCATGGGTCGGAGAGGCCCTTCACTACGAGTATATCGTGGTCCACAACAACCTCGTGCGGAGAGGGCGGGCTTCGGTCGTTGCACGGAGCGGCGAACAGCAGTCCTAAGCTGAATAATAAAGCTATTACGTTCCTCATAACCGCTCTGCCGGAAAGGCGAGATGAAGTCTACAATTATTACCTTACTCTCTCTGGCGTTGACGTTCGCTGCAGTGGGACTAAACGCCCAAGTGAGGGCTCTTGTGCCCTCAGAGGGCGCGTGGGTCGCTGTAACTGACAAGGGTTTGGTGGTCCTCCCTCACCCTCTCAACGCCACAGTCCTCGAAAAGAACGTAAAAGTAATTTGTAAGACTCCCTACCTAAAGGTGTATGTCCCTACAGACGCCCCCGCCGGCTGCGTAGTAGAGACCTTACCCCTTTTACAACCGCCGAAGCCGAAGGTAGTTTGGAACGCCACTGTGCTCTCAAACTTCACGTGCGAGGGGAGATACTTATTCTCCCAGCTGTTGGACTCACTATCAAAAGGCGACGGAGTAGTCGTGATCTACCCTCTGGAGAACACTATATGCAAGAGGGTAAAGACGGAAGTGAGGAAAGAAAACGAGACCTTGGTCGTATCAATCCACGTAGAGAAAATAAAATCATGGCTGGACATATGTCCGCCCTCCAAGTTGACTGACGTCGTGGTCGCTTGGGGTAAAGCGAAGGCTGTGAAAGTCGTTATAGACGGCAAGGTCGTGCTGGAAGGACGTAACCCCAGACCTCCTTAACGCCCACCCTAACTACTTTTGTGCCGTCAGGTTTCACGTACAAAGCTCCCTTAACCTTAACCCTTTCACACTCTACGAGTACCTTCAAGAATGCGCTTTCATAGCTCTCAACCACGATCTCCCCAGCACGCCTTCTATGAGGGTAGTAGAATGTCCGCTCGTCCAAGGGGTCTAGGTAGAGTTCGTCTACAAAAGAGCCTATAAACGTGGCTGCGCTGGAACCGTACTTCTCGAAGCTTCTCTTAACGTACGAAAAGGATACGGGCGTCCCCTCGAAGTTAGCCCGCAATGCCTTAGAGTACATGCTTTTCACCACCGAAGGTGGTAGACCCAACCTCTTGGCTACGCTAATTACCCAATAGGTCTCCGCACCCAACTTCTCGCTACCGGACAGCTCAATCCACGCCGTTATCGGATCACTGTAAATTAGTAAGTCTATGTCCGACAGCGCGTGGTGCTTTCTTAGTAATAGAGATCCACCCAAGCCGATCTTTCCGATAAGGACGTCGCTCAGCTTCAAAACCTTGTACTCTAACTCATCCTTCGGGGCTGATAAAACCTCTTCGAAACGCTCCAAGGGGTCCGGCGCTTCAACGACCTCGTCCTCGCACACTAAGGGTACCTCGGTGCCAAAGTTGGGGTCGTAAACTACACGCCCTTGAAGGACTGCCGTCGGCGAGTACTCCTCGACCAAGCGACGGAAGCCCTTCCAGAGGCCGTCCCCCGCCCGGTACTTGTGGTAGGCTACGTAACACCCCGGAGGATGCTCGTAGCCCACGACCACGGCTATCGAGTCCTTCAGCAAGAGTAGTCTCTTGTCTTCTAATGGCCACATATGAATAAATCACCGGGAGGGCGTAGCAGTGGGGCAACAAGTTTGAACGCGTCCCCGATGAGGTTTTACTTAGGCCTTCCGCCAGAGACCTTGAAAAGACTAACCAAGAAAAAGGAAGTTCTAGAAGAAATTATGAAGATAACAAAGACTAAAGTAAAGATAGAGGGCGGAAGGGTTATAATAGAGCCCACAGATGAGAGCACTTCGTTAGACCTCTTGAACGCTAAGAACTTGCTTCAGGCGATAGCTCTCGGATTCGACGTAGACACGGCCACCCTACTCTTAAGAGACGAATACGTGATGGAGATTATAGACCTTCGCGACATATTGATAAATCGTAAAGACGACAAGGAGTTGAGGAGAATCTTGGGCAGAATAATTGGGAAGCACGGAAAAGCTAAGAGGAACATAGAAGAAATAGCCAAGGTTAAGCTAAGCATCTCTGACGGCATTGTAGCAATAATAGGCGAGTACGAAAACGTTGAGGCCGCAAAGAAAGCCATAGAAGAAATAATAGAGGGGAAGATGCACTCGACGGTCTACCGGAACTTGGAAAGCTCTATGAGGTACTTAAAGAGGCGCAACCTAATGAGATATTGGGAAGATCTCCCTTAGCCTCGGTATCAGTTTCAGCGCCGAGTAGGCCTCGCTGGGGTGTTTGAGCGAGACTTCCAAGGCTATTCTCCAAAGCGCCCCATCGAAGAGGTCGACCGGGGGGTCCATCCCTCGAAGCTTAGCGTACACGGCTACCTCGTACGGCAGCAATATGTACGCAGGGTTCTTGGAGATGTAGGGGTCGGCTAAAGTTAGAGCTTCTTCGTCGTTTTCGTAAAACGCTTTCAACATGAAGTATAGTACTTTATCAATAGAGAAGGCCTTTATTTCGCCACCCTTCGTGAGTTTTGCTGTTATTCCGCGCCTCCTAAGCGTTTCAGCCAACATGTGAGCCTCTATCACGCCCAACGTGGTATCGATAGTGTACCCTGCTATAGCTGAGCGCAGTTTTATCTTTTTAAATGAATTCCACAACCTGCGTTCAACCAGTCTGAGGAAGTGCTTCTTACACAACGGCGTTCCGGACGAAGGGTGTTTTATTACGGCCGGACGCCCGCAATAACACTTTAGTCCTCTAGTCCGAGCTCGTCCATACTCCATATTAACCTCAACCTCTCCTTCACGGCCTCCAAATTGCTCGGATCATCTATGAGGTCCCCTAACAACCCAAACACGTACGGATTTAACATCTCTGGACCTTCTACGATCTTTTCTCTCAGTTCCTCTATGTACCTCCTTATTTCATCTCTGTCCCCTCCGACCGAGGCGTAGTAAGCTGCCATTGCCGCAACGGAAGCTAAGAATCTGTTTGCTGAATCCACGTCTTCCTTCTCTATAAACTTCGAGTAAATTTTTACTACATCGTCTACGGGCGGTAAGAACAAGCTCCTTCCCTTGGGAGCCCTTCGATTAGCAATATATAGGTTTATGAGGTAAAGGCGCACTCGTCGTACGTTGCAACCTCTCCTGGCGACTCCTCTACTTCAACCTTACAACAGTCAGCATCGACCTCGTCCTTAACCCTGCTGCAAACGTAGTGAGCCATTATTTCTCCCGAAACTATAGGGTAAGGTAGAACGGCCACACGGACCTTTATCCCCAACGCTTCCTCCAAGACCTCTTTGAGGCCGTTTGGGCCCAGCCACAGCTTGGCGTCTGGTTCAGGCACGATCAAGCTGAACCGTAACGGATCTATTATCTCGTTTACTACATTTCGTAACTTGACGGCGTCCATTACCCAAGCGCTTACCCCTTCCTTACAAACGACTACCCTAACTCTCCAATTGTGGCCGTGTAGAGTGCCGGCCGGGCTGAGGCGGGGGTTCGTGTAGTGGGCCGCAGGAAACTTTTCCTCTACGCTGATACACGTAAGGGTCAACTCGTACCTACCGCGGAAGAGAAGGGACGCCGCCCTTTTACTGTTTGAAAGGCCTTAAGTGTTCTGGGCGAACTATTATCGTTTTGTACACGTCACCATCCCTTACCTTCACCAAGTACGCCTTCCCCCTCTTGCCCACCACTTCGCCAACCTTTCCACAGAACCTCCTGTGGGGCAGTCCCGACCATATTGCCGGGTT
Source organism: Ignicoccus sp. (assembly GCF_056435145.1). Classification (NCBI taxonomy): domain Archaea; kingdom Thermoproteati; phylum Thermoproteota; class Thermoprotei; order Desulfurococcales; family Desulfurococcaceae; genus Ignicoccus; species Ignicoccus sp. Next base: position 67,610 of record NZ_JBWNMZ010000009.1, on the reverse strand, counting down.
GGGATCAATTATTACTTTGTCGCCCGGTTTGTAATCTATTAATACTAGGCTGAGCGGCGGTACTGCTCCCTTCTCCCTCACCCTCTTCTTGTATATGTGCCTGGTCCGGTGCCTCCAACCCCTTGGCGCCTTTACCAAGCCCTCAACACCCCCACAGGATTAATGAGGAAGATTAAAACCCTTTGAGGGACGAGCCTTGAATTTGATGCGCGCAAGCTACCGGGGCGTCGACAAGGAGTGTCCTCGTGAGGGCGGTTTGGTTACGATAGAGGTCCTCACGGGCGGCTCCGAGAAACACGTGGTAGAGGTATACGAAGAATGTAAACCGAAAGCGCTTGCCTTGATCGCAGGGCCGTCGAAAAACGCTTTGGCTGCGGCGCTGGAAGCGGCGGCCGCACTACCCAAGGCTGGAGTTTTTTTCGTGAAGTCTGCTGAAGAGAGGGAGAAAGTACTTAATGTTCTCAACAGGATGGATAAGTTCTTCGGTGCCAGAGTTGCCCTCATAGGCAGGAGGGCCCCGTGGCTGGTGGCACCAGGATATACGGAAGAGGACTTGATGAGTATTTTCGACATTAAGGTAGAACGCGTCGAAAAGTCATTAATAGCAGAAAAGCTCGAGAGGTTGAAGTACGACGAAGTAAAGGATTTAGTTGAGTCAGTCAAGGTAGGCGCGACGAAGGTTGAAGTAAAACGCGAGGACTTGGTTGAGGCGGCCAAGCTCCACGCGGCCCTCAGCGAAGTCCTAAAAGGTTACAGAGCTGCTGCGATAAGTTGTTTCGAGTTAATAAAGGACTTCGCCGTAACTCCGTGCTTAAGCGTAGCACTGCTGAACGCTGCTAACGTACCCACGGCGTGCGAAGGAGACGTTAACTCATTGATTTCGCAGATCTTGACCTACTCGGCCCGAGGGAGAGTGGGCGGCATATTCAACTTAGACTACGTTGAGGCGAAATTAGTTGCGTTTGCGCACTGCACCGCGCCCTTGACGCTGTTGGACCGGTACGACCTCACCTATCACTACGAGACAGGCCTTCCGATAGCCATCAGAGGTTATGTTGATAAAGGTAAGGAGATAACGTCGATCCGGTTGAGTAAGCTCGGATACGAGCTATTAGAGGGCTTCACTGTCGAGGGCCAAGATCTGGACGCGTGCAGGACCCAGATATGGGCTGAAGTGGAGGAAGAGCCCAGCCCCATAGGGAACCATCGGGTCGTTGTGGACGGAAGGGTCAAGCGTGTCTTGCTCCAGCTCCTTCGCTCCCTCGGACTCCATAAAGCCTAGCTATCTCCCTTAAGTTATGTTCGAACTCTCTCGCTTCCTTCTCGGCTTCCTTTAAGTCGCTTAAGTATTCTTCACGATTCCCCCCTACGAACTCGCACTCTTTAAGCATTCTTTCCTTCGTGATGGGATTTAATGTATTAACTACATAAAAGCGTGGGTCAAGGCCGTACCTAGTGTAGATATAATCGTGCAAGTCGGTTGCGCGGAGAGACGGCATATCGTCAAACTTGATTACTATGTTGAATGTCTTCAATATTTGGTCATAGCATATCATTACGTATCTTATAGGAAAGTATTCGAACGCCCTTTTTAACGCATTAATCAACATCTTCTTCCTTATCTCATTTAATTTTCTCTCGTCCAAGCATCGACCCACTCAAAGGTAGAAGTACAACACTATAATAGCTAACGCCGCCTCGATTGCCAGTATTAACTCAACTACTTCCTTCTCCTTTGCACAACCCTTCAATACATTTAGTGCCTTCATAGCGAGGTGTGTGACACTATAGGGCCTATCGTACGGGACTTCCAAACACTCGCCCACCGGTATCCCCCAGCTCTCTTTTTCAACTCCGTTCTTCTTTCCATACAAATATAATGCTAGCTCCACGAAGTACGGCAAGAAGAGTATCAACGCAGGGCCCTCCATATTTCCTACTATAGCGGTCACGGCTATAGCGGAGCCAACAGAGTACGTCAGAACGTCGCCGGGAAATACCCTCGCTGGGTACCAATTCAACTTCAAAAACCCTAACGCAGCGCCCACGGCGGATATCGACACAACTAGAGCCGCCAAACTGCCGTGCGTATAGGCCAGCACGCTTAAAGTCGAAAATATTATTATAGCCATCCCGGCCTCTAATCCGTTTAGTCCGGCTACCATGTTGAACGCGTTAGTAGCGCCCACTACGCCCACGGGAACGATGAAGAGGGGGTACAACAACCCTAAATCCTTGCAGCCTATTAGGGGCAAGCACATAGTGCTGACGCCGGCCTTTATTGCCATTAGAGGTATAGCTATGGGAAACGTAGAGAGTACCTTGGTTCTGTGGCTCAACCCTTTCTTCCATCCTAAGACGTCATCAATAAAGCCTACAAAAGCTGCCATTAGGACGGTATTAAGTGCTGCCAGCACGTAGAGGCACCACAGGCTTCCGTCCGCTAGGAACGACCCTAAGGCAACAGATGCGAGAACGCCCATTGAGAAGCCCATGACGAAACCTATTCCCCCGGCCTCGGGCACGTAAACCGTGTAGGGCTTATTGACGTCCCGACCCACCAGTTCCCTCTTTTTGGCCGCATCTATCCACTTCAAACTGACGATATATGATGTTATAAGTGCTACTACGAAGGACGTGCTGGCGAAGAGCGTTGACGTCGGCATCAAAGGGTCGCGTCCCGTGGGGTCCAGGGGGCAGGCTAATCATATCGTTTTCACTTTCCCTACCGCTGGCGTTAGGAATGGGTACCTACTTTGGGCTTGTCTACAACCCGTTGTTAATTGTTGCAACGCTTATCTCGTGGAGCCTCTATTACACTGTCGTGGGGGTCGTCGCCTCGTTTGTGATCGACGAAGCCGGACCCGCCATAGGCTCTCTCTTCCTCTTGTTGATCCTCGCCTTTGTTGACTTTATCCACAAAATGTTTATGTCTCTTCCTATTAGCGCGTCGTACTCGTTCGAATACTTCTTAGTAGCTAAGACCATTATTGAGGTCGGTGCTGGTTACCAACAACAAGGCCTTACGGGTACACCCCGTTGAATTAGGTACTTTTTGACTTCTCCGACGGTAAACTTGCCGTAGTGGAACACGCTCGCCGCTAAAGCGGCATCAGCCTTACCCTTGGTCAAGACGGAATAGAAGTGATCCAACTCGCCGGCCCCTCCGGAAGCTATTACCGGTATACTCACCGCCTCGCTCACCGACCTAGTCAGCTCTATGTCGTAACCTCTCTGAGTTCCGTCGTAGTCTATCGAAGTTAGCAGTATCTCGCCCGCTCCCAGCTCCTCTACCTTCTTTGCCCACATGACGGCGTCCAATCCGGTAGGCACTCTGCCAGCACTGACGTAGACTTCCCATCCGTTCTCCTTCCTCATCGCGTCTATTGCCACTACCACCGCTTGGGAGCCAAACTCCTCTGCGGCCGCAGTTATTAACGAGGGGTCCTTTACGGCAGCCGTATTTATACTGACCTTATCGGCGCCCGCCTTGAGCAATTTCTCTATATGTTCTAAACTCCTAACCCCGCCACCGACCGTCAGGGGAACGCTCAAGCTTTCTGCAGTCCTCCTAACTACGTCAACCATAGTCTCCCTCCCTTCGGGGGTAGCAGATATGTCCAAGAATACTATCTCATCGGCGCCTTGTTCTTGATAATAAGTTGCTAATTCCACAGGATCTCCGGCGTCCTTCAAGTTTCTAAAACTGACGCCTTTCACTACCCTGCCGTTCTTTACGTCCAGACAGGGGATTATTCGCTTGGCCAACGGCAAAGCGTGCGACCCTCTAGGGTTTAGGGGGCATGGGCAAGTACTAAAAACTGGTTTCACTCACCTACCTTTCTAAAAATCAGCGCTAACACGGCCAGCAATACCATCAAACCTGCCGTCAGAGAGGCCGGGACGTAGACGGCAGCTATGTTTTCGACTGTAGACGTGATGATGTCAGTTATTTGTTTGGTTATGAAAGTGGTTGTAGTCACTGTAATTGCCCTGAACGCAGTGAATGTAGTAGTTAATACGGTGCTCTCTGTTGAAGTCACAGTCTCTGTAAAGCTAACGGTAAATATCTCGATTATAGTACTAGTTATGGTCCTAAATTCAGTTAACGTTTTAGTAATCGTTGAGAAGATCGTGGTGGGTAGAGTTACTGTGGAGACCAGCGTCTTAGTTAAGTAGAATGTAACGGGATGGTAGATGTCGCGGTAGAGCGTGGTCGTGACAGTACTGTATATTGTCTTTATTATAGCAGTTATGGTAGTATACACTGTGGTATACGTAGTTTTGGTTAGAGTGGTGTATACTACCTTCTGCCCTTGAGGAGCCATCGTAACTGTCATGTAAACTGTAGTGTATGTAGTTTTGGTTACCGGCAGTATTAAGGTTGAAGGGTTGTTCGGAATTAACGTGGCTGTCACGGTGGTCGTGGTGTACGTAGTACTAGTGACGGTAGTATAAGTAGTATAAGCGTTAGCTTGAGCTAATAACACGGGCAGTATAGACAGTACGGTCAGAAACTCCTTTTTGTTCATAGGTCCTCTCCGGTGTGAGGTCAGACGTCCTCCTTTTATTTTACTCGTAATGAGAACTTCACCTATTCACCAAATAGTTTAATGCTATCAGTACAGCCAACAACGCCCAGCCCAGTACTAATATGACCTTGAAGAACCTCTTGAATCCTTCAAGGAGTTCTATCAAGGCGTATAGTACTGTCAAAGTTACCATGAATATTATGAAATCACCATATTTGGAAGCTAAGGAAGGATTCTTGGAGAAGACATAAAGCTGAAGGTAGTGTGCTACGACCTCACGAAGCCTTGAGAAGACCATCCCCAGTAAATTTATTAACGCGTTAATCGCCTCTTTTTCGTTCAATACTTAATCCCGCAGTCTTTCTTGGTTTTCCTAGATTTATTTCTCACGGGTCTAGCCGGCACTTCCACTATTATCAGGACGTTGTCTAGTATCTCAGTATAGGCGTTCCTAATAGCATTAGAACCCCTCCCCAACGCCTTCGCTATCTCCTCTTGGGTAAGCATGGACTTCTGGTCTATCGCTAGAAGTCGCAAGGCCAGATATATGATTCCGCCCGCATATGAGCTAATATATTTGCTACCTAAGCTGTCTTTTTTGGCCTTCACGAGAGCACCAGAGATCTTGTATATAGTTTCTAACACTAAGGTCTTTCTTGCAAGCTGTAGGTTGGAATGTAATTCGAGATAGCTCAATAAAGTCTCTGCCACCTTCGCTACTCTCTCTTTTGTAGTAGTCTTACATACTAAGAACTTCTCTCCGGCTACTCTCGCCCTCCCGTGAACTATTGCGTCGTGTACTAGTACGTAGAGCTCCTTAACTATTTTCTGTTCTTCAGGATCTAAGTTTAATCTATTTAAGATTACCTCCGGAGGTATATAGGAGCCGCACTCCTTTATCACCGCTAATATTGTTGCTAACCCTACCTTTCTCCTATACTCTATGTCCCTCTTTCTGTACTCTTTAGGGAGCAAATCGTATATTCTGTCGGAAACGACGTGCGCGTTCATTATTATTTGCTTACCCAAGGGGGTTCCGAACGTCCTCGCTATGAGCGAGGAGTATTCTTCAATCCCCTTCTTGACATCAGCTATGAAGCTCTCTTTGTCGTCTCCTATCTTCAGTCGGCTGTTGAGCCTCGCCATCCTTTTGAACTTGGGCTTGCGTGCTTCTCTAATATCTATTGTGCTCCCCAATCCTTTATCGTGAAGGTTAACGGTCAAAACGCCTCGACTTACTATGGGTTTGTTGTCACTCCCATAACCCTCGAAGGAGTCGAAGCTGACCTCCCTCGACTCCTGCACTACTGCACCACAGTTGGCGCAGACTAGGTCGCCCATCTCATTATAAACTATGTAAGTACTGCCGCAGACAGGGCACCTGAGGGGACTTCCGACGCTCGTACTCACTCGCGCTCACCTCCTCTTTCCATTATCCTTTTTAACATTTACGACAGGTTTGGCTACCACGAAGGGCTCTTCTACCGGTCCGATAATGTCTAGAACTTTCATAATTTTGTCATCTACCTCTATCTTGTCTCCGATTCTTGGAATTTCTTCGTCCTTCACCTTAAAGACATATATTCCAGTCCGGGTGACCTTGTAAGTTCTGAGCTCCAATACCCAGTCCCCGTGTTATGTAGGTATTACCAAATCCGCTTATTATTCGGTTGGAACCAGTCGTCTACTTCTGATACCTTCTCCTCCGTAGCCCCTCGGCCAGAAGCTTCATCACCTCGCGCTTGCTCCCCTTTTTCTCTATTAGGACGGGGCCCTCCTTGTTCCACCACTCTCTAGGGTACCTCCCTTCTAGGGGTCTGGCTTCCAAACCCAAAGCCTTAGCGACCTCCAGTAGCTCGCGCTGCGAGGGCTTCGCCACGGCGAGTTCTCGAGGGACCCGTCGCCCCTCCTTCCTGCTCAAGGACGAGTCGAAGTACTGAGGCCACAAAATTACGTACTTTCCTTCGTACCTCTTCAGCGCCATTTTATATCTCACTCCCTCTCGACCAAGACTGCGTTGACTACTCCATCTTGACCTGGTCGAGAGGTAACTACTGCTACTCCCAGTTCAGTCTCTATCTTTGTCCCCTTTACTATGATGCCGTGTCTCGCTAACTCCTTATTGGCCGGAGTCTCGAGCACTCTCAGTATCTTTACCTTTTTTGTCACATTCTCGCTGGGGTCTACGACGTTGGCGTAAGCGACGTACCTGAGCCTTACCTTAATGTTGCCTCCCCGGACCCTTTCTATCTTCCTCTTCTCTTTGTCTGCCAAAGTGGTGTTCGTCGGATAACGACCCATCCAATATTTCCTTTTGACTTTCCTATGTCTCCTCTTCTTCCCTCCAGTTATCTTCTTCAAATCCGGACCGTGGTAAACTCCCAAAGTCGTTTCCCCGCCCGCTTCCAACGAGCGCTTTATTTTTTCACTCTCATTGCACGTGCCAAGGGGGGCCGGACATAGTACGCTTACTCATTGTTACAACAGGCCTTCCGGGGTCGGGGAAGGGAACCTTTGCAGAAGTCGCAAAATCGTTGGGCATACCGGTAATAATCATGGGCGATGTAGTGAGAGAAGAGACTAAAAAGAGAGAGCTGGAGTTGACCTCAGATAACTTGGCCAGAGTGGCCTCAGAGTTGCGCTCCAAGTACGGCAAAGACGTGTTGGCCAGATTGGTGATAGACAGAATAGAGCAAGAGTACAAGGAGCATTGTGTGGTGCTGGTCGACGGCTGCAGGAGCCCCGAAGAGTTAGAAGCCTTCAAAAGCTACGCGAAAGTAATAGTCATAGCGATCGATGCGCCCTTCGAACTCAGAGTCAAGAGGCTTTCCGCTAGGGCACGTGCCGACGATTTTGGGGACGCGGCCGAGATACTTAAGAAAAGGGACGAGAAAGAGGTTAAACTCGGCCTTAAGAAACTCATGGAAGATGCCGACTTTGTCATTCCAAATACTAAGGACATCGAAAGCTTCGTCAAAAGGGCCAGATTTATCCTAAGGGGAATTCTTGAGGAAGCTTGTAACACGTAATTTCCATTTAACCCCGTAAGCACGAAGGAGGGGCGAGGCGGTAAAATGGCTAAGAAGAGGCTACCCAGGGTCGGCGAACTCGTCGTCGCTACCGTCAGAGAAGTGTTTGACTACGGAGCTTACGTCACGTTAGACGAATACAACGACATGGAAGCCTACCTACCTTGGAGTGAGGTAGCTTCTAGGTGGGTCCGAAACATAAGACAAGTGTTGAAAGAGAACCAGAAGATCGTGTGTAAGGTTATCAGAGTCAACAAGAAGAGAGGCACCGTAGACCTTTCGCTGAAGAAAGTAACCGATTCTGAGAGAAAGAGAAAGATGTACATGTATAAGAGGTTTAAGAAAGGCGAAAACTTACTGAAGCTCGTAGCTGAGTCGCTCGGCGAAGACTACGAGAAGCTGTACAATATGTTAGAGCCTCACATTCAAAAGCACTTCGGAGACTTGCTCGGAGTTTTCGAAGAAGCTGCCTTAGGAGGGGAAGAGGTGCTAACAAAGCTAGGCATTCCAGAAGAAGTGGCCAAAGCTATATTAGAAATCGCTAAGACACATATAAAGATCAAACCTGCAAAGGTAGTGGGCATGGCTGTGTTACAATCGTTCGCGTCCGACGGCGTTGACCGGATTAGGAGAACTCTCATGAGTGCTTACGACTTCATCAAAGGCGATGAGATAAACGTGAGGGTCTATACTATAGGAGCGCCCAGATACATGGTAGAGGTGACCGCCTTGGACTACAAGACTGCAGGGAAGACCCTCGAGGCCATAGGAGAGAAGATCATAGAAGAAGCCAAGACGGAAGGGCTAGAAGTGGCCAAATTCGAACAGGTGGGAGGGAAATGAAGTTCTTAATAAGAAGGTGTATGAAGTGTGGTAGATACACCTTCAAGGAGGTGTGTCCGATATGCGGCGAGGGGACGGTAGTACCGCACCCGCCGAGGTTCAGTCCGGAAGACAAGTACGTAAAGTACAGAGTTCTCGCAAAACTTACCAAGGGACGTCCTTCAACCGGAGATAATAGGCTATCAAGTTAGTTAATTTGTGTAATATAATTATTATTATTGCACCCAACACTATGTACCTCCACCTAGGTTCCCACCCAACCGCCACCATGAACGCCGTAGCTCCGACGTAGAAGTCGAGCTGGTCAACCAAAGGAAGAGGGGCGCCCCTCTTCAAACCCATTCTCCTCTTAAAGAAGGAAGAGACCACGTCTCCCGTAAGGGCTCCGAGAGCGCCCATCAAACCGTACACGAACAAGGTAGGCGATTCGAGAAGCGCAGACTCTACGCACGCTATTGTCGAACCGAATACTAACCCTACTAACACTCCTTCCCACGTCTTTCCGTCACCCAGTATGCGCCTCCCGTCCCAAAACGCCTTCCAGAAGTCCAAAGGCGTACCCCTCCCCACGAAGACCGGAGAGGCGTTAGCAACCATGGCGGGAGCGTAGTAGATGGCCAAGTACAGCAAAACCCGTGACAGCGCGTTTAGATAATCCACATCTCCTCACCCCCTTCGTAGTTCACATGCATGACCACCTTTCCATGTTTGAAGGCGACTTCAATTATGACGCTGGCCCACGGCTCCACGTAGTTGAAGAACGGTGGCCTTTCAGTGAGGCCGCTGGTCCTCAGTAATATAAAGGCCCTATTTCCTGACGCTCTAGTATATTCCTTCAAGTACCAAGAAACGAAAGCTATCATCTTTCTAACGTTTCTAATCCCAGTTAGCTCTTCTGGTTCTATTACTGCTACGCTCATATTTTTCCTCATAGCCTCGTTAAGCTTTATTATGAGCTCTCTCGCGTTATCGACCTCCGACACTAGACCGTTCTCAACGAAGTACCCCAGGTACGAAAGGTGTGAGGGTAATAGGAACGCCGTCTCTTCGTCGCAACCCAAAATGGAGGGCAGCAGATAGAGCTTTTTAAACGGCTTTCCGTAAGCTAGGACTAATTTAGAGTTGAATAGAGAGCAGCTCTCGCGCCTTCGCGACAACTTCTTTTATCCGCTCGGGTTGCGAGAGGAGCTTTTCAACTTCAGCTACGGCCAGCTCGCGGAGAGGGACAGGTAGCATTTCCAATTTGTCCTCGTCTATCACTTCCCACACCTCGTTTTTGCGTATGATGTCTATTTCTAAGTCCACATACCTCAAGTTACCCTCGCCTACCTCAATGCCAGTATTTACATTTACGTACACTCCCTTCTCGTTGCCGTATTGGTCGTAATAAACATGAATTAAGTGTCTTGAGAAAGGTTTTACCAAAGTCATTATAATGTCTCCAGGCTCCTTCATTACGTCTAACCCATCATACTTTCCATAGTCCTTACTTCTCCTCTCCAAGACCAAATAGTCGTCCACGTCTCCTTTAACCTTGGCCTTGCCCAATACGTACGTGTTGCCGTCTACCTTCTTATGGATTATGCTAAAGTACTTCATATCCTTTGCCATGTCAAGTATATAGTCCATAACGCTCCGGGTTTTTACCTCACTAACCGCAGCTATCTTGTCGCCTAGCTCCACCGCCGCCGCCATACGGTCGCCTCCAGACTTCAAGGTATGATGATAAGGCATAGTTGGAACGACCTTCGATCGGATTTCATCCAATACCAACTTGTCTTCTAAGGTTAGTTCGACCACATCTAACCTCTCGCCCGGGTAGACTTCGGTTCCGTGATCAGCGTCCCTTGCTCTTACCATAATCTTCGTGGCTTCGTCGTATAACCTCTCGAGCTCCTCGAGAAGGACTTGAGGGTCTGCGTTCTTAGCCGAACTCCTCCAATGGACTCTGACTCCTCTCCTTACGACCTCCGATGCCAAGTTCGTTAAAAGCATCTTGGTGTCTAGATTAGTTATGTGCTTAGAGAAAGTTACTCCACTGCCCCTACCGACAACCACTTCTGCGTAGAACCCTATTACCCGAAAACCCTCCTCCATGATAACGTGGTCGTTAGGAAATACTCTGGACCTCACAACCTCAGCAATTATCTTCTTCCCGTCGTAACACTCTTTGGCTATAACCTTTATCTCATTGCCGTCCAGAGTAGTTTTACAGTTCTCGTCTACTCTAATAACATAGGCGCTATGCAAGTTAGGGTGAGCCATATAGTGGATCGAGTACGGTAAAGCCCTTCTGAGGACTTGGATAACTCGATCCGCCTCCTCAGGAAAGCCTATCGTAACGAGCTGGTCTGGGTCTCTGTCAGATTGCTTAACGGTTACGTGTGGGGGCTCTGGGGAACCCTCGTAACCCATTCTTTCCTTAAGCTTCTTAGAAAGATCACACAACTCGAGACCTCCATCTAACAAAACCTTTGCTATTGCAGTCGCATAAATACCTCTTACCCTTACCCTGGGTTTTTCCATTATCGACCCCTTTAATCCTTCACTGTCTCGAGGAGAGTTACAACGTTCCATATGGTTATTCTAGTATGTATAGGCATGTTGGGGTCTTGTACTATCTCGTCTAAGGCGCTTATAGCGTTGGCCGCCCTCACGCCCGGACTCAACTGCTCGTTCTCTAAGTGCCTGACGGCCTCTATGCAAGCCCTCCTTATGTTTCGGGGGACAGCCGGGTCATTTATCACTCTCACGAGCATGGTTTTCGCTTGCCGAATCTTAGCCTCGTTATCGTAGCTCGCCGCGCTCACGATCACCACCCCCTTCGCTCAGGCCGAGCGAAGGGAGAAATTTAAGCTTGGGGAAAGAAGGAGGCAGGTGGTAGTAGGAGATCAATGATAGAAAAACTGCCTTAACCGTTCAAGGTAACAGTTATAGTCTTTGTTATGGTTATTGTTACCCAGACGGTCTTGGTTATCGTTATCACGTTACCTTGGGTAGTAGTTACGGTGGGGTTTACCCCGGGGACGACGGGCTGGAGCACGAAGGTCTTCATTCCGAAGTAATCACCGAAGGGAGCTCCGTCGCCGTTGGCCGCGATTACGGCTACTCTGAAAGTTACGGGTTTCCTCTCCTTAGGCGCTACCCATTCAACAGTCCAACTCCTCTTCAAGCTGCCCTCCTTAGTGTGAGTTACGTAAGTTTCGGTGGGCGTGGGGTGAGCTATGAAGGTGTCTCTTGGATCAACGATCTTAAACTCGCCCGCACTCGCTTGGAGGGCAAAGCCGCCACAAGCGGCCATGGCAGGTGTACACTTATTGGCGTCAGTTATCTCGATAGTTATGCGGTAGCTCTTACCGGGTTCGTAATACTGAGGGAGACCCTTGATTATTATATGCTGGGGGCTGAGGGGTTTCGCGTCTTGGTGACACATCGTACACCCAAAATTGGGAGCGCCATTGGACATGGCAAAGAGCGGCATAACCAATAATGTAAGGAGAAACAACGAGGTCCTCTTCATCACGCTCGTCCCGTATCCTCTGTCCCTTCGTCTGGTTTTTAAAAACGGCGTAAATATGGCGTCGCCAATGTAGCCAGTTATATAAGTTCAACACCTCGCGAGGGCTTATTCGCGACGAAGACCTTCTTCGCACCGGAAGCCAAGAGGGCCGCGCTAACAGCCTTGGCGTCTTCAGCCAATGCCACAACGGCTCCGCCGCTGCCGGCTCCCGAAACCTTGACTCCGTAAGCGCCCGCAAGCTCTGCGGCGTGAACGGCATTACACACGTCTTTCGGCACTAACCCGAAGGACTCCAACATAGCGTTGTTTATTTTCATCAGTTCTCCTAGCTCATTGAGATCCCCTTTGATTAGGGCCTTACGGGCCTCCTCTGCTATTTTTCCCATAATTTCTATTATATCTTTGTAGATTTCTGATCTACGGACCTTTAGTGCCACTTCGTTTACTAATTCAGCCGTAGTCTTCCTCTTTTCAAATATTCCTACGACCAACGGAAGCTCACTTACGTTCAATCTTTCAATCTTCCACTCCGGACCTTTCTTTTCTATCCATAGCACACCACCCAAGGCCGAGGCAAAGGTGTCCATGGGACTGGCCTTCCCTTGGACCTTTTTCTCAACCTCCCACGCCATCTTGGCAATGTTTTCCTTCTTTAGGTCACATCCCTTCATAGCGCACGCCGCAGCTATAGTGCCGACAGTGACCGCCGCGCTAGTACCCACCCCCGCTCCCACGGGCATGGGAGACTCGATCTCTACTTTCACCGACTCTACGCCGATGGCTTGCAACGCCTTGACAACGTATGAAATGTACTTTTCCATTTGTTTCTTCACTAACTAGCCTACCTCTATCCTACCTTCAGAAATTACCAAATCAACACTCCTCAAGTTAACTGGTCCAGTTATTACTACTAACCCGTCACTTGGAGCTAACTTTACCTTTATGTATATCGGTAGAGAAAACACAATGGCGGGCTTACCGTAGACTACAGAATGTTCGCCAAACAAGGTAACTTTAGTTGGAGCCCGAGCCAAGGCCACCAAATCTTGCCCGGGGCTTCTCTACTAGATTTTTATTTTAGCAGTAACGAGGGACGCGGGGTTTTAGGGAGTTGAGTGCACACCAGAAGAAGCTCCCCTTTAGGCCCATACAAGAGATACAAAAAAGTATAGCTGATAGGTTGAGCGGGATAAAGTACAAGATCGCCGTGATGAGTGGTAAAGGAGGCGTTGGTAAGTCTTTCGTAACCGCCAATTTGGCGTTCGCTTTGGCTTACAGAGGTAAAAAAGTCGTCGTTTTAGACGCAGACTTCTACGGACCCAGCATTCCGAAGATGATGGGGGTAGAGGGACAGAGGGTCTACGCCACGCCCGAGGGCTTGATACCCGTGACCGGACCTTTGGGAGTAAAGATAGTTAGCGTTGACTTCATGCTTCCCGACGACGAAGCTCCGGTTATATGGAGAGGGCCGATGCTTACCAACGCCATGCTGGAGCTCCTCGAAAACGTATTGTGGGGAGAGGCTGATTACATGCTAATAGACTTGCCCCCCGGAACGGGGGACGCTCCTTTGACAGTAGCACAGATGATCCCGAACTTAACGGGATCCGTAATAGTTACAATCCCGTCCGAAGTATCTCAAAAAGTAGTGATGAAGTCAGTAAACTTCGCAAAGAGGTTGAACGTTCCCATACTCGGCATCATAGAAAACATGTCGGGCTTCACGTGTCCGTGTGACGGAAAGACCTACCCGATATTCGGCAGCGGAGGTGGTAAGAAGGTCGCAGAGAGGGCCGGCGTGGACTTCTTGGGATCCATACCGCTCGACCCGAGGATTTCGGAAAGCAACGATAAGGGCATACCGTTCTTCGTGGAGTACCCAGATACCCCGGCGGCAAAAGCCTTCCTAAAGATAGCGGACAAGATTGTAGAGAAAGTAGAGAAGGCTAAGGTAACGTCCTCTTGATCGTTTCGACCACAACATCCGGCCTCATCAAAGCCGTATTGATTACTAAGTCGAATATTTCTAGACTAGCCACGTCAAAGCCGTAAAGCTTCCTAAACCTAATCCATTGCACCTCTTCTCTCAGAATGATCTCTTCGAGCGCTTTTTCGTAACTTATGCTGTCGCGCCGGGCTATCCTCTCGGCCCTCACTTTTAGAGGGGCCGTTAAGTAGACGTTCACGTCCGCGTAGGGCGCTGCGACCCAGCCGCCCAAGTGCGCCTCTATTATAACGTCCCCTCTCTTGGCTTCCTCGAGTACCATCTTGTCTATCTTTAAGTCTATCTCGGGATCCTCGAGCGCCATCTCATTTAGTTCTAAGAGGGTTACCCCGATCTCTTCTGCTAACCTCCTGAACATGGAACCTGCAGAGACGTATCTCAGTCCTAGCTCTGAAGCCAACCTCTTCGCTACAGTGCTCTTCCCGCTGCCCGGGGGTCCACTTATTATTACTACTGTCACGCCTTTCGCGGCCCTCCGATGATATTAACGGCTCTATTAATGTCTCTTCACCACGTCTGTTGCTTCTCCGCGTATGGTCAGTGGATCGTAGTTGCTCTGACGGACGGCCACGTTCAAATTTATGGGCAAGGCAACGCGCTCGTTGCCTCGTTTAAACTGCCCAGGGCCCCCTCTTGCCTCGCCGGACCCTACGCTGTCGTACCCGAAAACGAAGGAATCTCGATATATTACATTAAAATCCCTCGTCCAGTAAAGCTCAGAGACGTGTGGTTTGAACCGTCTTACTGTCATGCTAACGAGAGGCTTATCGCCTTAGTAGCGCAAGAGGACAACACCTCTGTTATATTAGATCTCGCAAACAATACGACTTATGTAATACCCCAATCGACCTTAGTAAAAGTTTATAAGAATGTCATAGTGATCGTCAGAGGCAATTCTGTCGAGGTCCACAATCTCCTCGGCGGGTTCAGTATCTCCTTCAAAAGTCGCGTAAACGACGTAACCTTAGACAACAATCTATACGTTTGCACGGATGACGGACTTTATGCAGTCTATAGCAGAGACGAAGTGAAGCTCGTCTCGCGAAGGGGCTGCGACATCGTGGATGCTAGGGGCGAGCTCCTAGCGTTCTCCCAACGCTCGAAGCTGTTTGTATACAACGGCACCAGAAGCGTACAAACGTTCGACTTTAAAATGGGTATAAAGTCCTTGAAGGTATTGACAAACAACAAGGTTTTTGTATTGAGCGGAGACACGTTGTTTGGTTACATAATAATATCTATAGACGATAAAGTTCTAGCAATAATGTTGGGAGCCCCCCTATTGGTAGCCGTAACTGACTTCTTAAGAAAAGTTATCCAACTAAGGGATTAGCCTCTCTACATTAAGTACTAGTATGTCTTTGGCCCCTGCATTTTTTAGCTTCACAATCACGTCAGCTATTATATCCTCATCCACGGCCGCAATAACCTCCCACACGGGTATCTCACTCTTAACTTTGCTTATTGTAGGACCCGACATAGCTGGTAACACCTTAAGCACATTATCCAAGGAGTCGTCAGGTACATTCATCATAACTAGTTTCTTCTTAGAAGCCCGTAGAACTGACTCTAGCATTAATTTTATTGTTTCTATTTGAGGATCGTGCAGCATGTCCTTCCTAGCTATCAACCTGGCGCTGCTAGTTAATATTACGTCTATCGGAATCAAACCGTGTAACTTAAGCGTCGTTCCAGTCGACATTACGTCTATTATTCCGTCAGCTGCCCCTATGCCCGGCATTACCTCTGCCGAGCCACTAACCTTCACTATCTTCACGTCCAAACTCTTTCTTTTGGAATAATCAATAGCTATGTTGATAAATTTCGTAGCTATCCTAAAGCCACTAGGTATCTCTTCCGGCCTCTTTATCCCGGAGTCCCTGGGTACCGCTAAGACTAGTTTTGAATGACCGTAGTCTAAATCGAGAACCTCGGCAACGTCTCTCCCGGATTCGACGACGTAATCGTGGCCGGTTATCCCCGCCTCAGCCGCACCGCTCTCTACGATCCAAGGTATGTCCTCCGGCCTCGCGAAAACTAGATCTAAGTCAGGTTTGTTTGAAGGGACTATCAAGGCACGGGAGTCGAGGTATGACGGTTTTATCCCGGCCTTCTCCAAGAGTTCCAGAGTAGCCTCCTTAAGCCTACCCTTGCTCGGTATTACGAACCTCACGGCTCTCCGGACCCCAACTCGAGAACGAGAAATTTAACGCTACCAAGTGGACCAAACTAAAAAGATCGCAGAACGGACGTGGCTTGAAGGAACGTTGTCAGAATATCTGACGACTGCCGTGGTGGCTGTTGCCCTGGCGTTGCTCACTAACGCGTTGTACCCAAAAGTAATGAAAGTTGTTGAGAGGAAGCTCCGACCCCGAAGGGTTAGGGTTAGGATTGCTCAGAACGTGGCAATCGTCGACGCTTCCAACGTCGTCATGCACGGTCCAAAGGTAGGGAAAAAGGGTAGGATAGAAAACTTACTAATAGTTATCAACGCCCTCAAGGAGAGGGGCTTCGAAGTTTACGCCATAGCTGACGCCTCCTTACGGCACAAAGTCGACAAACCCGAAATCTTGGAAAGATTAATAGCAAAAGGGTTCGTGCTCCAAGCCCCCGCGGGCACGCCAGCTGATTATTTCATACTGGCGCTAGCAGACCGAGAGTACGGGGTAGTGGTTAGTAACGACGTCTTCAGGGAGTGGAGGTCTCTATTTCCTTGGATAAAGGATAAGCACCGCCTCGTTAGATACATGATAATAGGGAAGACAGCTTATTTCTATCCCGATATAAGACCAAAGAAAAAGAGAAAGAAGACTAAGGAGGAAGAACCCCTCTGCCCCCAGTTGCTCGAAACCTCTGAAAGGTCTGAAGGAGAGGATTACAGCAAATACTATGTTATGTAACCCTTCTTGTACATAACCTCTGCTGTTAAGAGACTGATCCCGGAGGCGCCCCTTAGCAAGTTATGACCGACGATTACCATTCTTATTCTATTAGCCTCTGTTATCTCTATCCTCCCCACAGTAACAGCCATGCCGTTACCGTTCATCCTGTCCAGTCTGGGCTGTGGACGGTCCTCTTGCTCTACGAGTACTAAGGGCTTTGTCGGAGCTGTCGGTAGCCCCAAGCGTTGGGGTTCGCTTTCGAACCCATTCAAAACGTTTTTTACTTGTTCGACATCAACGGACCTCTCAGTAGTTATGTAAACGACTTCAGTGTGACCGTCCAAGACCGGGACCCTAGTTGTCGTGGCCTCTACGACGAAGCTTGCTGGGGCTATGGAACCGTTCTCAAGCTTTCCCAAAATTTTCTTCGACTCAACCTTGACCTTGTATTCTTCCTTTGCAATGTAAGGTATTACGTTATCGACTATAGAGTACGCGGTGAGCCCTGCGAACCCCGCCCCGCTTATAGCTTGTAGCGTAGTCACAGTTATCTCCTTGATACCGAATTCATCCATAATTGGTTTGAGTGGTAACGTCAAAACTGCTGTGGTGCAGTTAGGGTTCTTAACTAACTTCCCGCCCCACCTCTCTTGCTTCTTCAAGAGTTCTAGGTGTTCCCAGTTAACTTCTGGGTTCATGAGAGGGACATCGGGTTCTAACCTAAACGGGGATGCGTTCGAAACTACGTTAAATCCCTTTTTTAAGTATTTTAACTCTACTTCGCCGGCGACCTCGCTAGGAAGGGCCGATAACACTAAGTCAACTTTCTCGGGCAAGGAATCGGGGTCGGAGGCGTCGAACACCACGTAGTCGGAGAACTTGGTTGGGAAGGGACGAGGGATAACCCATTTGACGGCTTCTTTATACTTCTTGCCGGCCGACCTCTTTGAAGCTCCCAACGCGACCAGCTCGAAGTACGGGTGATCCTCGAGCAACGAAGCAAACCATTGACCCGCCATTCCGGTAGCCCCTAAGACGGCCACCTTGAGCTTGTCCAAGCTTTCCTCCCATAATGCTCTAGGCTGATTTAGATTTAATCCCCACCACTTTGGGGTTCCCGGGGTGTAACGGGATGGGAGGAAGGCAGAGGACCAGCTTGTTCATGGAAAGGAGTTCCGACAGGAGCAAAGTAGAAAAGAGGGTTCAGAAAAAGGGTAAAAAGTGACTCTATTTAGATACAACCTTTCTGACCCAGAACGGGTTTGGAATTGAAGTGTCCGTTCAGACGTATTAGAGTGGCTATCCCCGCCGACGCCCTCTCCAGCAACCCCTCTCTGCGCGAAAAGACCTTGGTCGCGGGGTACTTAGCGCGCGCAGCGGCTGCCCTTAGAGCAGAGGGTGTGGACGTTTACGGCCCCAAGGGGCCGGGCTTCGACGTGCTAATGTCCGTCTTAGAGTACTTGTCGTACCCTACGTACTTGAGAAAGCTGACAGTCCCCTTAAGGCCGGAGCTCAAGTACGCGGGAGTACTGCCTCCTCTCGCCGTCAAAGCAATGAATGAAGGCTTTAGGGATAGAGAAGAGGGATTGTTCTTCAAGTTCGGATTAATAGTTGAGTGCAAGAAGGGGTCGATAGCAACAATAAACGTTGGAGATAAAACAATAGTACATAATATAAAGAAATGTAAAAAGAACACTTTAGTCTTGATAGGTTTTAACGACAAGAATAGGGTAGTTAAAGTCTTACCTTCAAGGAGAGGCATATGGAGAGGCGAGTACTTGGGGTTCGAAGTGAACTACTTCGAAAACATCTACGAACTCGTTCGATTCTACAAGACCAGAGGTTTCAAGACGTTAGGTACCAGCCGCCGAGGGTCGTGGCCGGGCACGTTGCGGGAATATTTGGGTTATAACTTAGGGGTGTTGTTCGGCTCGCCGGACAAGGGCCTGATTGACAAATATCCTGAGTTAGAGTTGGATGCACTCGTCAACTTGTTCCCGTGTCAAGGTGTCAGAACAGTAAGACTCGAGGAGGCGGTCTGGGGATTCACTGCGGTGTGGAACTCGCTTGAGGGCGGGATTTGTGAGACTAGGTAAGTTTGGCCGAAATTTGGACTTGGTTTGGACAACATTTGGACACGACGTTGGACCCGCTTTCGTACTGCTCCTACTGAGGAGGCTAAACTTCTTACAAAATTCAAACTTTGTTTTTAGACATGTTTTGTATAATAGTTCTATTCGCTTGGTGAAAATACAGAAACGTAGACGATAGAGAACAAAGCTGTACACGAACTCCGATGCGTACGTCCAAAAGGCTAGACGAAGTCGTGTCCGAATGCTTGTCCCAGGGTGTCCAACCGCAGTCCAAGTTGCATCCAAATATACCTTAGAGATACTTGAGCAGGTCTATAAGACGACGATCCGCTATCCTGTACTTACCTCTCTTTCCACTCTTACCGACCTTTTCGACGAGTCCCTTTTTCGAGAGAGGTTCCTTCAACCTGTAGTGTACAGTACTCTTGGCTACGTCGTAGCCTTGTGCCTTGAGCCACTTGGTGACGTCACTCGGACCAGCTTCTCTGAGCTCGGTAAGGGCCTTCAAGATCATCCGGTCGAGTTCGTCTAGTTCAAAAAGAACAGTAGTTTCCATAGCCCTCTCAGCCTCTTTTATTGCCAACTCTATGTGCTTCTCGAAGAGGATACCCTCTTTAGCTGCGTACGTAAGTGCCCTCTGCGCGACTTTGATTGCGTCTCTGAGGATGGGGAAGTGAGACCAGATATTTTCTATCCATTCTTCTTTGAAGGGATAGTAGGGGTTCTCGGGAGACGCGAAACCCTCTACGCGTCTCCGGAATACTTCCTTCACTTCTTCTGCAGTATAACCCGGGATTCTTATTTCTATGAATTTGCTGACTATAAAGGGGTACCTCATCCTAAACGTCTGGAGTGCATCGGGCGTCAAGGTTATTATGAAGCTAGCTTTGTTCTGGCCTTGAAGTATATTATCAAACCAGAAGGCGATGACTTCGAAGGAGTCGGAGACTACGAAGCCATCTATCATGAATACTATAGGTACGCTCGTATTCTCTAATATGAAACCGATTGCAGACTTCATCGTTTCTAGGTCTACGCGCCCCAGCCTCTCGTACCTCGTGAGGACGTTTTCAACAACTTGCGTTATGTACTTGAATAGTTTTTCGTATTCTTGGTTTACGCTCACATAGTATATCCATCCCGGCTTTTTGAACCCTTTTTCGATACCCTTAAGCAAGCTGTAAAAGAACTTCTGGGGATTGTCATCGTAAGTTACCTTCACCACGATAGGTATATACTTTTTCATTGAAGCTTCCAGGGGAGAACGGGGGTAAGGTACGTCAAAACGACTCCTCCAGAAGTTCAAGAACGTAGTTTTCCCGAGGCCGTAGCTGCCCACCACTGTTACTTTTGACGTTCCCTTGTCAGACATAACTTTTTCGTAAGCCAACTTTTCGAAGAGTTCGTCGGGTTCATACCTCTTTACATAGTATTTCAGCATGTCACCGTCCAGCGGCACTGGTTCGAACCTCTTGATGAGTTCGTAGAAGTCGGCTGGACCCATTGGTGCTACCCGGATTAGATCTAGCGGTCCAGAAAGATAAAGCGAAGGGAAACGTTGTTTGGACAACTGTACGACACGTTTGGACTGCTCACTTAGCAATCCAATAGAGTAGTCCATAATTTGGACGAACTGCGCAGTTGTACTGTAATAGTGGTTTGTCCAAGTCTCCTGCAGGGAAGGGCAGAGTGCACGCCAGGAAGAAACTAATTACGAAAGTATTAGAAAAGATATATCCACTCCACGACGACGTAGTTGCCATTAAGTTCATAGAAAGAGGATATTACCACGAGGTGGCGCGCGAGGTGGGAGAGGGCTCCAGAATCCTAGAAGTGGGTTGCGGCACGGGTCGATTCATACAAACGGTTACGCATAAGTGCTACGGCGTAGGTTTGGACATATCTGAAAAGCTGTTGCGCATCGCAAAGGAGAGGCTGGAAGAGGAACCCTTCGACTGCGTATTAGGTACTGCAACGCTCCTACCGTTCAGATCGGACAGCTTTAAAGCAACAATTACCTTCACGATGATACACCACTTAACAGATCAAGAAAAGGTTGAAGCTTTAAGAGAAATAGCCAGGGTCTCCCCGCTCTACCTCTTTGGGGAGGTTGCCAAGGGTTTCTGTTGGTCAGCAATCCTCTTAAAAATAATAGGTTCGAAAAGGTTGATCAGGAAGGATGTAATTGAAAGAGCTGGATTGAAGGTGCGTGAGTGGCGCGACATGGGAGGGTTCTGTTTAGTTTTTGGAAGGGCAGAGAGAACATAAATATTGTGGATCGAGCCTCGGACCCATTAGGGAAAGAACGTGAGGCTGAAAGTAGTCGCCTCTCACCCCGGAGGGTATCCGCGGCCGCCCGAGCTGCGAAAGAGCATCGACACATATAACGCCGGCAAGCTCGACTTCGCCTCTCTTCGGAGCGCTTGGGAGAGGAGTACTAGGAAGGTAATGATGGAGCAAATCGAAGAAGGGTTGGACTTACTCACCACAGGACATCTGCTGTGGGACGATTTGTTCCGTCCATTCACGGCAACGTGGGACGGCTTCGAGCTTCCCGAAGTGGGTGGGTATTATAGGTTCTACGAACTAAATTTCTACTACAAGCGCGCTAAGGTCAAAGGACCCATTTATCCTCTGAGGCCAGTGACGCTGGGAGAACACAAGCTGGCGTTCCAAGTCAGTCCGAGACCCATTAAAGCCCACCTACCCGGTCCCCTAACCTTCTCCCTCCACGTGGACAATCAGTACTACAAGAGGATGGAAGAACTCATGTCAGACATAGCTTCAGCCTTAATGTACGAGGCAATAGCGTTAAGTCAGTATGTAGATTATATGTACCTAGAGGAACCGGCGCTCGTTGACCCTGAAGTACCGGCAGAGCTGAAGCAGTTAGGAATAGAATACATAAACGTAATAGCCCATGCTGTTGACATTCCGGTAATTGTTAAAACATACTTCAAGAATCCCGAGAACGTATACGAGATGATGTTAGACCTATCAGTCGACGGAATTGGTTTCGACATGACTGCATGGAATTATGACGACGCTAAGGCTACTTTCTCCGAGTACGGATACCCGTACCCAATAATAGAGTTGGGCGTGACAGATTCATTGAACGTCAAATTGGAGCATATAGAAGAAACAGCGGCGAAAACGCTAAACTTAATAGAAGAAGTAGATGCCAATGAGATACACATAAGCGCCAGCTATAGATACGACGTATTACCATATTCGTACATTAGGAAGAAAATGAGGAGGTTAGCTGAGATAGCCTTTAAGTTGAGGGAACTTGTTAACGAGGGGTGAGCGATATGAGTTACAGAGTCCCCAAAGCCCTCCCCACGACTGTAGTGGGCAGTTATCCAAAATTTCCGATAGCCAAGGAAGCTTTAAAGAAGTTCTACAAAGGTGAGATCAGCAGCGAAGAGTTCGAAAAAATGATCAAAGAAGCAATTAGGTTGGCCGTCGAAGATCAGATAAAGGCGGGAGTGGACATCATTTCCGACGGAGAACAGAGAAGGGAAGACATGGAAGTGTACTTCGCTGAGAGAATGGATGGCTTTGTAGTAGGCAATAAGCCAGAGGATTGGGTCAGAATATTCGACAACGTCCACTACAGGAAGCCCGTAGTAGTCGGTAAGATAAGGTGGAAGGGACCCATGACTTTAACTGATTGGAAATATGCCTCGGAGTACGCTCAAGGTAGACCTGTAAAGGCTATAATCACCGGCCCCTATACTATGGCTGACTGGGCGTTTAATGAGTACTACGGAGATAAGAAAGAACTCATAATAGACTTAGCGAAGGAGTTACATAAGGAACTCAAGGCTCTCTACGACGCGGGCGCGAGGTACCTCCAAGTAGACGAGCCGGCGCTCTCGACCCACCCCTACAGAGAAGACATAGAGATAACCAAGGAGGCACTTTCCATAGTGTTCCAAGGAATGGACGACGCTAAGAAGATAGTTCACATATGCCACGGCCGAGTAGAGAAGCTGTTTCCAGACCTGCTGGAATTCCCAGTAGATCAGTTCGACTTGGAGTTCGTTAACAACAATTTCAAGTTGTTGGAAGCAATAAAGGAATACGACTACGCCTCGAGCGGGAAAGAGCTGGGTTACGGAGTAATAGACATACACTCCAAAAAAGTAGAAAGTAAGGAATTCGTGAAGAACGCGATATACAAGGTACTAGAGATAATGCCGCCAGAGAAGGTCTACGTTAAGCCAGACTGCGGCCTGAAGATCCTCGGAGACAGGGACGTGGCGTTTAACAAGATGAAGGTCATGGTAGAGGCAACTAAGGAAGTTAGAAAAGAACTGGGCTACGAAGAGTGATTTTACTTTCTTACAGCCTTCATAATGAACTCAGCGATCTTACATTTCTCAGATATTACAACGAAGGAGCCTTCGACTTCTTCGGGCCTATTCATGTGTATTATGTTGTCTTTTACAACTATAACTAACTCAATCTTATCGGGACACATCTCACCTTTTATTATACCGTTACAATTCCCATCTATAAGGCCCTCTGCGAGTAAACACTCGGATAACGCGACGTCCTTGAGCATGGTTCCCACGAGGGCGAGACCCGAGCCCTTAGCCGCCACATGCAATGCAGAGAGCTTAAGCGTCAGCGCGGGTATTTCTATTACCAAGTTGACCCTGGCGTCGGGGTTGTCTTCTAGGTCGATCATAATCATGTCGCTGTCTAACTCTATTACTTCTACGAACCCCTCAGCTTCGTTTTTACACGCTTCAAAGATCCGGAGGGCTTCCCCTCCTTTGAGCACCTCCCCGTTCACTTCGGCCTCCAGGGCCACGATCTTCTCGCTAATCGTTTCAATCCTCAGTATTACATTTCCTACGTTCTTGCACGTTCCGTCAAACACAAAACGTCCTATGAAGCCTTTCTTGGCGAACTCCCTCAATATACTTTCCAGAGGTGTGTACCTATTTACCCTCCGGAAGCCGACAGTCTTGCCTCTGCTTATGAAAGGCATTTTCAGCGACCTCCTTCTAACTTTTCTAACTCCGCTCTAATGGTTTCATAGCCCGGGACAGTGGGCGGGATAACGTATATTGCAACGATTTTCGCACCCTTAGTGAACACGAAGAATATATGGTCCTTAAACGTTTCGCGTTGAGAACTCAAACGGTCTATTACGTTTTGAAGCTCCTCTTTATACTCCTTAAAGGCCGAGGCCACCTCTTTTTCGAAATCTTTAGAAAAGACCAGTAGGGATTGATGAAGAACTGTTAGCGGAGATTCTGAGATAACTTCCTTCTCCGGCGGCTTGGTCTTAAATCCTAATAGCTTGTACCTCACTAGCTCCTTCCTCCCTTGATCCATTACGATTGAGATTACATTTCCATATTCGGCCAGCTCCTTCTCTATTTCATCTATTTCTTTCTTTAGTTTATCTATCAAGGAATCTACGCCCAGCGCAGTAATAATCATAGCTTCACTACCCCCGTTTCGACGGATTTGAGGCGTTCATCAAGCCTCGGGTCTAGCGAGAGTGAAATCTTAGGACACAAGAACGGCTTCGCTACAGTAATCACCCACTTCCCCGGGCTCTCCAAGGGAAAGACGAAGGCGTCAGCGCCCTTAATCGTTTCAACGCTCTCTGGCATGTAGAGGCTAGCGCCGAGTATCTTGTACCCACATGCGAGGACGTCCAGCGTCCACCGCTCTGTGAGCGAAACGACATTTATTGCCTTATATCCTTCGCTTAATATCTCGGCCAGCACGTCCTTGGGCTCCTCTACGGTCAACGAAAAGCTCTCCCACGTCTCAGTATCGACACTCACCGAGGAGGGGTCTATCAGCTGGGCCACGGGGTAAACTTTCTTCTTAATGACTACGGCTTCCCTTACCACGATCTCTTTGATTAGAGATATTAAGCTTTCTATCGAGTCTAGCTTGATGTAGTCCTTATCTTCAAGTTCTATAAGTATTTCTTCGTCGGTTAGTTCGTATACGTTGATTTCTAGTTTTTTGGGTAACGAGAAGCCGCTCAAGTCTCCCCTATAACCCATGATGTGACCTTCGGCGAACAAGAGGTCCAGAGGAGGCCACACCACGCTCACCTTGCAGTTGAGGCCATTTGACGTCACATAGTTTATCAAGCTTAACAGGTCTGTACCACTCTTAACAAGGCCTCCTAGCGACCAACAGAACTCAGCCATGGCTTTCCACCCTTATCTCTTTAATGCCTAACGGTTCTAGGTACTCAAGTGCAACCTTCTTCACAACGTTAGGGTCATAATTCTCAGCAATAAGCACTATGTAAGCTACTTTCTTGTCAACCTTTATGTTTATATCTTCTATTTCGTATCCCAAGCTGGTTAGTTTGTGGACAATGGCCAACACTTGTTTGCCGAGTGCGACTACGCTTATCCCAGAGAAGTATCTAGCTTCCGTCTCCTCGAGCACCACATCAGCCGACGTTTCGAAGTCCTCTGTGAACGTTAGGGAGGATGGGGCTGGGTAGAACGTTAGGTGGAAATCATTGGAATTCTTGGAAATATCGCTCAATAGCGCTTCCCAAGCTTCAGAGCCCCTAAGCCCTTTCCACGAGCCTTCTACAACCTTTCCTTTACACACTACGAAAGCTCCTTTGGTTTGACCGCTCCTTACGGTCAACCTCGTGCACAAGTTATTGAGTATCTTCTTTAGCGCTTCGACACCACATTCCCCCTTAACGATCGAGTAACCCTTCGGTAGCTCTATTGTTTCTGTCAAGTACCTCTGGAACCTCCGTTTGTGGAACTAGTACTAGAAAATTAAAGCTTCCGTGAACCTTTCACACGGGGCTCAACGGGGTGCCCGAGGAGAAGAATATTAAAAAGGTAAGAGGTCCAGAGGAGGTAATGATAGAGGCTAAGAAAATAAAGAGCGGAAAAGCCATACTGTTGATACTAAAAAAGGACCTAAAGTGGAACAAATTCATACTCACAGTAGAAAACAACAGAGTGGTTGCCGGCGAACCGAAGCTGCCCTCCGAAGCCGACTTTAAAGATGCCATCCTAGCTTTGCTCGTCATACCTCACACTGCCATGGTTGAGAAGGGCGTGGAGTCGGCCATGGAGAGTGCCGGCTTAGATGTCGCGGCGCTGCCCGAGGACGTCAAGAAGTTAGTACAGCTGATTCCTGGGATAGAACTTTTCATACCGGACAAGGAGCTCGTAGAGGCGGGGGTGGGCGAGACCGTAATACCGCCAGATGAAATAATGAATGAAGTAGCGGACGTTATAGAAAATATAATCAAAGAGTTAGGTGTGGAAGGTGAGGTAAAGTTGAGCAACCACGAGCTGATAGTGATTGTGAGTAAGAGGGTCCCCAAGCGGATTATGGAGCAGCTGCAGAAGATGCTCGAAAGTAGAGTCGGTGACTTGTTCAAAGTAAAGGTAGTCTCTGGGTGATAGGCGTGATACTGTTCTTCAAAAAGAAGAGGAAAGGAGAAGAGATAGTTGTAGGTATAGAGAAAGAGAACGTCTACGGTACTATGAGCCCTAAGGGCGGTGTCGGGAAGACCAGCATAACCGTAGAAATAGCATTCCTAATAGCACAGAGGGACTACAAAGTGGCAATGATAGACTGGGACTTGTGGTCGCCCAGATTGACGTCCAGGTTGCTCGGTTCCTCGGAAGGTCCTGGCCTCTTAGAGCTATTAATGGGCGAGGCCACGCCAGACGAAGTAGTCAGGAAGGTCAGCTTCACCACGGCCGAAGGGAAAGTCATAGAGGTAGATTTGGTTCCCGCATCTGATAAGGAAGCATTGGTCAGAGGAAAGGTAAAGAGATTAGCTGAAGAACTCGAGGACAACTATAATAAGATCAGAGAGAGAGCCGTAAGTCTGGTTAACTACTTATCTAACACACACGACATCGTGTTCAACGACTATCCAGTCCCTAGCGGACCCGCGCCGGCCCCCTTCCACAAGGTGGCCGCCAGCGCTACTCATTGGCTCAATATAGTGATAGATGCCGTGCCCACCACTGCAGAGTACGCGGCAAGGTACGTCGAGATGTTCTACCCCAGCCTCCCGATATACATGGTGTTCGTTAACATGATAAAACCAGTTCATCACGAGTACCGAGCGGCGGTGGCCAAGGCTCCGGAGCTGTGCAAGAAGTTCGCCGCCCGCTACGTGGTCTTCGTGCCATTCGACGGCAAACTTTACGACGTTAAGGTGTCCGGAGCAGCCCCTCCTGCGAGCATAAACTATAAGCCCACGGAATCGGCGGCTTTGAAGGTCCTGAGGGACGCAGCGATGAGGATAGCCAGAGGGGACAAACCTGTGGGTTGCGTAGCGTTGCACTTGAAGGTGCTTTAAGGAGGGGGTTCGGAGATGGCACAGAAGAAGTGGAAGGTGCATGAAGTTCCGGGCTACAAAGTAGACTGGTACGTAGTTTATGAACTGAAAGGGACTAAGTTAGAAGTGGTTGATTACGAAAATATAAAGCTAGACAAGATCAGCGAGATTTACGATATTGTAATAAACATATTTCACGACTTGAAAAGCATTTCGGAGAGAGAGTTAAAGATGTACAGCGTCGAGAAGAGGCAGTTGGACGTTGTGGTCAATGCTGAGAGAGGTTACATAAGTATGAGTTTCGTCGCGGACAGCGTCCTAGTCATGGCCGGCCTCAAAAAGGTAGAGTGAGCCGAGAGCGTTTTTCAAGAAGTGGATACTATCACTACTCTTACATGAGATCCATCCCATATGGCCTTTAGCTTTAGTTCGGTTTCCAGCTCGCTTTTCGAGAAGAGAGCTTTAAATACTGCGATGGAGGACCGCAAGGCCCTAACGTTGTTAACTACCTCAGAGAGCACTGGAATGACTTGATCTTTTACTAATTCATCGTTAGGATCGACAAGAACCTTCATTCTGGGGTACGACGCGGAGCCCACTCCGCTTCCTTTCCACTCCTCTTCTAAGATTATCTTCAGCATTCCTTTGATTCCATCCAAGTTCAGCGTTAACTCTTTTGACATTTCGTCCAGAAGCTCTTTAAACGACTTATGCTCGCTGACCCTCACTGGCACGGCTTTTCACCTCTACTGATAGCTCTTCAGAGTTGCTAGCATTAACCGGGCTCCCCAGCCGGTGGGGTACGGGGAACACCACCAAGCGTTGGCCTCGTGGGCCATAGCCGGGCCAGCTATGTCTAAGTACACCCACCTCTCCGGCGCGAACTCCTTCAAGAACAGTGCTCCGATTATGCTACCTGCCCCTCTGCCCTTCCCGACGTTACTCAAGTCTGCACTGGGATGCTTTAACTCCTCTTTATACTTCTCATACAGGGGCATTCTCCACACTAACTCCCTCGTGCGCTTTGACGCTTCTTCTACCTTCTTGACGTCCTCTTCATGAGTGGCGTAGAGCGCAGCTATGTCGTAGCCAAGGGCAATTATTTGAGCGCCGGTCAAAGTCGCTAAAGTGAAAGTTACCTTGGGCGAAGCGCGTTTGGCATAAGCCAAGGCGTCCGCCAGAATAAGCCTGCCCTCAGCGTCGGTGTTACCTATATGCACGTATTTACCACCATAGCTCCTTATTATGTCTTCCATTTTGTAAGCTCTCCCCGAGACTAGGTTCTCCGCCAGTGGAATGTATGCTTCCACATTGATGTTCAAGTTCATTTTGGCTGCATAGATCGTGGCGGCGGCGACTGCGGCTGCACCGCTCATGTCAGCGTGCATGTTTTTCATGTAATTTGACGGCTTCAAGTTATATCCTCCGGCATCGAATGTAATCCCCTTTCCTACGAGGGCGACCCTCTCTCCGCCCCCTTCATACCTCAATATGAGCATCCTAGGAGGTACGTCGGAACCCTTGCCGACAGCCAAGAGTAGGTCTAATCCCTCCTTCTTAAGGTCGTTCTCGTCGAGAACTTCTATTTTTATGGGCAATCCTTTGGCTTTTTCAATTACTCTATCGGGGAAGGTTTTTGGGTTCAAGACGTTGGGTGGTTCGGAAGCAAGCTCTCTGGCAAACATCTGCGCCTCCGCGTGTCTCAAGGCTTCTTCTGCTGCTTCCTTCTTAGATATACTGAAAACGACTTCTACATCACTTTTCTCGGACTTGTACTTGTCGAATTCCCAAGCGGTCAACGCTATGCCAGTTATGTACGGGTAAGGATCTTCTATTTCTGTTACGTCGACTACGCTGCTCTTCAACTTCCTTAGGACTTTGCCCAGCGAAGTTGCACACTCGAAATCGTCTTCGCAGAAAGCGGCTACATAGCCCTCTCCGTCCTTCTTTACTTTTAGGATCGTATTGGGCTTTACCTCTTCTACAGTGTAGAAGGGTGAGGCAAAGTCAACGAAATCCTCTTTGTTCTTAAATATTTTAACTTTTATACCTACTAACCTTTCCGGAGGGACGTCCGTCAACTTTAGTTTCAGCAACCTCTCAGCCGTAGGTAGGTTAAGCCGGGAGAGTTAAGGGCGATGATGATAACTCGGCAAGCCCGAGGTCTCGGTGAGGAGTCAGAGTTACGCTGAGTCGAATTTAAGGTCAGATGCGCCGAGCTTCCTCATGCCTCGAGGCGAGAGAGGTCAGTCGGGGGTTTCACATCACTCCCTGAGAGGCCCCGTGCAGAGTAAGCACCTACATAACTTTTCCGAAGGTGAGTATAAGGCCCCGTGGCAAAACTTGGCCTCGCATGCGGAAACGCACTCCTCCTCGCTTTCCACTTCGCTTATCAAGACCTCACTCATTTCTTCCTCAGCTCCTCTACGAGATCCGGAGGCAGGTAGGAGGAGGGCGACCGCACCGCCTCCCTCGCCAACTTCCTCAGTTCTGGCCTCAGCTTCTTGAACTCCTCGCTCTCTATTCTTACGAATTTGACAGTCCCTTTATATTTGTTCATGTTCTTTTGGACTTCAGAGGGCGGAACGATGAAGAAGGCTAGCTTAGGTCTCTCTTCGGAAGGTATTCTGCCCATGGCTATTGCTACGTAAACGTTACCTGCCAGCCCCCTTTCGGCCTCTACCACGAACACGTCAACGTCCACGGGCTTGAACACTTCTAACCCACCGGGGGGCGAGGAACAGCGGGTATTTATATTTTAGAGTTATAGCCCTTCTCTACCGCTTCTGAAGAACGCGTACGTCCGTTCGAGTATAGGCTTAATTGCCCTCTCTGGCAGCTCTACGCTCTTGTGGGCCCATTTCAGCGGGAGCGGGTACCCGCCCTCATTGGTGGACAGGAGAGATAACCTCCTGACGAATCTTAGAGCATCTTCCAAGCTTATCTCCCTAGGCACTTCGACGTAGTACAAGTTCCCGCCTCTCTTAAATTTAGCGTAGAAGAACCAGACCTCCTCCTTCTTACCCACCAAAGGCAGCTTGACGGTCTTTCTTGCGGGTACAGTAGCTCCAACCCCATCTAAATCTTTATTTAAGTGCGTTATTACAAAAAACAAGATGGTAAGATCGTCGAGCTCTTTGTCCTTGAATAAGACGTTTGAGTGATACTTCTTTGCGACGTAAAACAAATTAAATGGCTTCATTTTCATTAATCTCCAAAGGTTGTACTGTTTTACGGCGCATTCCAAGCACACCTTACAACTCCCGCTGAGCGTTTTGTCGTTCAGCACTTGGGATATGGATTCGTACTTTAAGGAACAACTACACTTATTTCCTTCGTAAGTCCTACATTGGCTCATGGTACTTAGAGCACCATCGGCCAAGATCAAAGTGTCCGACGAGCGTTCAATTTCGTCTATTAACTCTCTTACAAGCTCTACCTCTAATGATTCCATGTATAATATACTTCTATCGTTTGACTTGTAGGGTGGAGAGACAATCCCATAAAGACTCCTAACTCTGTGGACGCCGCTCTTGCCCTTTAAGTCTAAGAGGAAGGAAAGGGCACGCACTATGAAGAGAGACAGCGACTGGAATTCTACGTGAATCTTCGATCCGTCTATAGAAATCACTTTAGTGAAGTCGAGTCCCGAGGAACGCTCGACCCCCTTGTCCGGATACCAGAGCTCGACCACGCGTTCTTCGTATTTTTTCGCGGCGTCGAGCATTTTCTTAATTGCGTCTTTCTTCATGGATATTAGATCCATGAGTGAGAGTCCGTCGTGAGCGTTCAAACTTTTCACCTATTTCGAGAGAGGTTCTGATGATGGTACTAATGAGCTCTCAAGGGATGAGTGAAAGTTACAAAGGCGCGATAGGCTACGTAGTTGGCGAGGCGACTTCATCAAAGGTCACAGTTAGGACCAAAGAGCCGTTGAAAGTAGGTGAATACGTAATAATAAAACCCTTGAACTCGAAAGAAGAAGTGTTGGGTTGGGTCGAAGAGAGCATAGCTAAGAACGAATTGATGGGAGACTTGGTCGACCTTGAGGACCCCGAACTCGCTGGTACAATATTGAGGACCCTCGAGTTCGGGCAATCGAACACGAGGTACTTTGCGATAGTTAAGGTTCTTACTAAAATAGATCCATTAGTCAAAATGGGAAAGCAAGAACCGCCCAGAGCGGCCATCGACCCTGGATCTGAAGTATATAAAGCAAACACGGAGGCCCTCCGAGAGATATTCTCGAAGGAGGGAGAGAGGAGGTTCGTCAAGCTCGGCGCGCTGGCTGCACATCCGGACGTGGACTTCTATGTCGACGTTTCCCAAATAGTTTCACGCCACATGGCCGTGGTGGCAGTAACCGGCGCTGGCAAGAGCAATACCGTTACCGTTCTGACTACCAGAATAGTCACTGAGAAGAAAGGGTGTGTGCTGATATTCGACATGCACGGCGAGTACTCGCGGTTGGACGCGGAATACGTAAACATAATAGAACCAAAGCTCGATCCGACGAAGCTAGATCCGGACTCCTTTTCCAAGCTAATAGGTCTCAGTAGAGACGCCTACAAACAAGAGCTCTACCTCCGTAACTTATTGACTTTGTGGAAAGTGATAGAAGAGAGTAACTCGCTCGAAGACAAGAATAAGTTCTTTATTATACTTCAGAACATGTTAATTGAATTGATGCGTAACAAGGAGATGCCAGTTCTCCACTACAAGAACGTCGGACTCGCGGCACAGATCCTAAGGGAGTACGGCAAGTTCAACCCGACGAATCCCCTCTCCTCAATAAAGAGTGCGTTAAAGAGCGCAAACAAGACGAGCGTGTGTGAGAAGAACGACTGTTCCGACCTCTACACTATAATAGATGCCAGGAGTGACGTTAACTCGGCCATTCCTAACCTACTGGTAAAGATACAAGATGCGGAGAAGAAATACAATGAGATAATTGATTTCAACGTCCCTGACGTAGTGGAAAGGATAAAGCCAGCATCTCTAAACGTAATGGATCTCCACTCTTTGGACGAGGACATGGCAGATGTAATTGTGAGTGTATCAATGAAGAATATACTAAACGCGAGAAAACGGAAGGTCTTGGGAGAGGTCGGCTCCAACAAGGGACCGGTCTTGGAAGTTCCGATACTGCTGGTTTTAGAGGAGGCCCACATCCTCGCGCCCGTCAACAGGAGGACTTTAACCAAGTATTGGGTTTCGAGGATCACTAGTGAGGGAAGGAAGTTCGGCGTAGGTCTAGTTATGGTTTCCCAAAGGCCCAAGGGCTTAGATCAAGACGCATTGAGCCAAGCTAACAACTTGATAGTACTCAAGCTGGTGGAGCCCGGCGACCAGAGGCACGTGCAGGCCAGCAGCGAGGGCTTGAGCGAGGAGTTGGTCAAACACTTACCTTCCCTCTCCGTAGGAGAGGCCCTCGTCCTCGGTCCCCTCGCGCCTTTACCGGCCATAGTAAAAGTCGACAAAGCCGAAATAAAGAAAGTTGGACAAGATATCGACGCAGTAGAGGAGTGGAAGGAGCACCACTCCGCGAGGGACGATGGAGAATGGGAGACGTGGGAAGAGTAGTCGTCGGTTTGGGCGGGATAAGCTCAACGCTTGTCGCCCTAGGCTACGTAATAACTACAGAATACGACCTTTTGGGAAAGGACACGGAAGAAGAACAAGAAGAGGCGAACAAGAAAAGAAGGAGCGTTAGGGTGCCAGAGGTAGTCTCTCTGAGACCTTGTAAGAAGGGTGAGGTGATTGACGCTAAGAGGGTCTATGACTCGGCCTTCCTGTTAAACCCTTCAAGCAAGTTGAAGAAAGGCCCTCTACCCGAAAGCCAGCTGGCCGGAAAGGGGTTCAAGACGTTTGTCATCTGCCTTAAGGACCCGTGGCCTATGGTCCTCGACAGCGTCAACAAGGTTGTTGGAGATAAGGCTCTGGTAGTCGGCGACGCGTTCTGCGCGGCCTCACCCCAACCGGCGGAGTGTTTTTCGTCATTCTTAGCTATGGCGGCTCTGGGGAAGAGGAGGGGCGAGCTAGTTGTCGCCTACCCTGGGAGACCCCCTGCTGATCCTGCTTGTGTAGCCGAGAGGTTGCAAAAGGCGAGAGACTGTTACTTGGGTAAGAAGTACGTAAGCGTCGACGCTTGGGAACAGTTCAAGAGACTAATAGATTATGTATATGCTAAAGTTCCGTTAGGCTCTATTAAGGCCCTTTACCTAGCAGCAGAGGAAGGGGTGAGCCCGTTCTACCTCTTCCTTTATCCGTGTTATTACTCAAGGCAAGACGACTGTGCAGCCCTTAGAAGGAAAGGCCCCAACAAGTTCCGAAGGCCCAAGAGGCCTTGCTCTGGTGACTTAATGGAAGTACTGTCGGAGCTACGGTAAAACGAGGGTCCCCCACTCGCCTCTGTTTACGATTGACGGTATCCTCTCGGGCTCGCCGCCGTAGATCACAGCTATAGGTATTCCGCTCCTTTCAGCTATCTGTAAGGCGACGGAATCCATTAACTCGTACCTCCCGGGTTCGTTCCTCCAGTCGAGACCTTCCAAGAGCCTTTGCAGTTCTTTGGCCTTGATCTTCTTTATCTTCCTCGCCCCTGGCTGCGAGGGAGGCTTGTCGTAGACCGCGTCTACGGTGGTTGCGTTCACCACGATGTCTGCTCCCACTAGCTCAGCTACCACCAACGCAACGGCGTTCGTGGACTGTCCGGGTTGTAAACCACCCACTAAGAGTATGCTCTCTCCGTCCCAGAGCTCAAGGACCTCGGACGCGCTCTTGGGGATAACTTTCTTTGCGGACGGGGTGTGCATGGCTAGTAACTTTGCGTTGAGCCTGGAAACTTCTATTCCTATTATATCCTTGAGACCCTTGGAGGGGGGAGCCAGATCTATGTACTTTCTGGCGACACTTCCTCCGCCCACCACTACGGCTAGCTTGTATCTCTTTCTAAGCTCTTCTAGGACTGCAGCGTACCTCTCTACGAGAGGGGTGTCGTAGGGCGAGATGAATTTACCTGAAACTTTCAAGACTAAGGTCCTCAACACTTAAGCACCCGCCTCCTTCAAGCCCAAGTAGAGCTTACCGATCTCGGGGTGACCAAGTATCTCTTTCGCTGGGGCCGAGTAGGCTACTCTGCCGGTAACCAAGACGTAGCCTCGGTCCGCTATCTCTAAGCCTTTCTTAGCGTTCTGCTCGACCAAAACTATAGTTACTCCTGTGTCGCGTATTTCCTTTACTTTCATTAGTACCAAGTCTACGTATTTTGGTGAGAGCGCGGCCGTAGGCTCGTCCAACAATAAAGCTTTAGGCTTGGCCATTAAGGCCCTAGCCATAGCCAACATCTGTCTCTCCCCGCCCGACAAGTTCGCCGCCAATTGGTCCTTTCTGGCCCTCAGTTCTGGGAACACCTCGAACATCTCTTCCATTCTATTCTCTACTTCGTTTTTGTCTTTTATTGTGTACGCGCCCATCTCTAGGTTTTCCTTTACCGTTAGGCTAGGGAACACGTTGTCGGTTTGAGGGACGTAGCCGATCCCCATCCTAGATATCTTGTCTAACCTCTCGTTAGTTATGTCATTTCCCTCGTAGAGTACCTTGCCGGAGAGGACCTTTGCTATGCCGAGTATTGCTTTTAACAGTGTACTCTTACCGGAGCCGTTAGGACCGACTACGGTTACTATCTCTTTCCTCAAAACGTAGAAGTTCACGCCGTGAAGAATGACCATTTTACCGTAGCCCGCGACCAAGTCCACAGTCTCTATTACCTTATCAGTCATAATTATCACCCCTCACGCTTCGCCTAAATATATATCAACAACTACCTTGTTATTCATAATCTCTTCGGGTGTCCCCTCTGCCACTATCTTACCCCTATGCATGACATATACATAATCAACGTAGTCGAAAAGTATGTCAAGGCGATGCTCTATTATGAGCATGCTTATACCCTTTTCAACTTTCAGGTTTACCAACAACTTGAATATTTCGTGGGCTAGGGTCGGGTTGACTCCCGCGGCGGGCTCGTCTAGCATCAACATCTTGGGGTCGCTCATTAACCCCCTAGCTAGCTCTACCAACTTCATTTGACCTCCGCTGATGGCTCCAGAGGGATTCCTCGCTACGTGGAGTATCTTCAACAACTCCAAGATATCTACGGCCTTCTCAGCTATCTTTGTCTCTGCGTGCTTCCACAGCCGTCTCACGATGGACTTAGTGTACTTCTCGCCAGGGTTCTTTCTCGCAGCTGTCATGACGTTTTCGAAAACTGTCATTCCTTTGAACATCCTAGGGACTTGGAACGTCCTTACCAGCCCTAGATGGTAGATTTTTTCTGGGGGTAAGCCGGTTATGTCTTTGCCGTCGAAGATCACTTTTCCGGAATCTGGTTTATACACTCCGGCAATGACGTTGAACAACGTAGTCTTTCCAGATCCGTTGGGTCCTATTAAGGCTGTCATACTTCCCCTCTTGACGCTCATCGTTACGCCGTCGAGAGCCACTACACCTCCAAACCGCTTCTTCACATCATCAACCTCCAAGATGTTGATGCTCACTCTTCCTCACCTCCGGGCGGTTTAGCCCTACCTTCTTCTTCTGCCCTTTTCAACACGCTCCACGCCGGCGTCCTCACTACCTTTTCTACGACCAAACCTTGGGGTCTGAACATGAGAAATACTATTATTAGTATACCGACCATCATGGCTTGGAAGTAGTTAGGCTCGATGGGTAAGTTTATGTAGTCCTTGGCTATTTGTGTCAACCTGTTTATCAGTATTACTATTGCGCTTCCGACGACGACTCCGTAGTTATTGGCAACACCACCCATTATTACCATTATCCATATCATGAAGGTAACTAGCGGCATGAATACGTCGGGATTTAAATATAGGAAGTAGAACGCGTAGAGCGCACCAGCGACCCCGGCCAAGGCGCTGCCGACGAACATCGTGAGCAGTTTGTACCGGTAGGTAAACTTTCCGATGCTCTTAGATGCAAGTTCGTCGTCTCTTATGCTTTTCAAAACTCGGCCCAGTGGAGAGTTACCCCATTTGTCGACCAACCAATAGGTTAGGGCCAACAACGAGAGGGTTAGCGTTACGAAGGCCGCTTGCCGTGCAAGAGGATCACTTATGTAAGCGAAGACGGGATTTATCCCCCTTAACCCGAAGACGCCTCCCCAGACGCTTTCGGTGGGAGTGTTTCGTATGAGGATCCTTATCATTTCTCCTATGATTATTGTTGCCATACCCAAGTAGTCTTCGCGCAACTTGACCGTCGGTAACGCGACGAAGACCCCCAAGATGCCGCTGGCAAGTGCGGCAGCGATCAAGCAATAGACGAACGGCAAGTGGAAGGCAGAAGACAAGATGCCGGCTGCGTAAGCGCCCACGGCGATGAACGCCACTTGTCCGAAGTTGTTTAGTCCAGTGTAACCGTATTCTAAGTTTAAGCTTAGTGCGGCTATTGCATAGAACGCTATGAAGAATATCACGTCGAGGGCGTAGCTGGCACTGACAATAAACAATGCTATTAGGGTTCCCAAGATAGACAAGCCCAAGAGTGCGCCCACTTTATCCATGACGAACACCTCCCGCTATGCTTTTCTCCTCTTAATACCGGCTATTCCCTCCGGTTTGACGAAGAGAACTAAGAGGAATACGGAGAAAGGTATCATAAACCTGTACCCGGTTAGCTGTGGGTTTATAGACGCAAGTATGCTTACTCCTAGCTGTTCGGCGAAGGCCAATAAGTAGCTCGCCACGAGTGTGCCCCAGAAGCTACCGAGGCCTCCCAGCACCGCCACAGCGAAGGCATTTAGGAGGACCATCCAGCCGAGCTCCGGATATATTTGTGTTTGTATAGCCCAGAAGAGCCCGCCTATGCCGGCAAGCGCTCCCGCGACGAGCCACGCTAGGTTAATCACGGAGTCCACATCTATTCCGCAAGCCGCGGCAAGCACTGGGTTGTCGGCTACCGCTCTCCAAGCCTTCCCTATCTTCGTTTTCTTGAACATAGTTGTCATAACTATAAGTATTATTAAAACGGTTGCTGTACTCCAAACGTGCAGTTCGGTGAACGACATTAGGGGTTGTGGGAAATACAGCAGCAAATTGATGGACGGTATCTTAATTATTCTTATCCCTTGGGCTCCGATGCTTAGTGCGGGAACGTAGTCGGATATGAAGGACGCTGTAGTGTTAACCAGTATCAAGCTGTTGTTTATTATCCACCCTTGGAAGCTATTTAGGTTTATTCCGAAGTTTTGGTACATTATCTCGGTCTTAAAATACGTCCTGCTATACCATGCGAGTTCGTACAAGAAATACCTTATGAAGAGTGCTACGCCTATGCTAGCTATCATTAATTGAACTAAAGTGGCTCCCTTGCGACTCAAGGGACGGTACACTAGTACGTGAGAAATTATGCTCGTCAAAGCGCTGGTAGAAGCGGCGATGATTATCAAGTCGAGTAAGTTCGCCTTCAAGAAACATGACCAAATTATTGTGATACCGATTAAGATGCTCGGTACGCCGAGGGCCAAAGCATCGCTGTTGCCCTTCAACTTCCACAAGAGGATAAGCACGGTGCCGAAGAGTAGCGAAAACATTCCGGTGGCTAACACAGCATTGTTTATTATACCACCTATTATGGCAAAGTTGTAGATCAAGTAAGCAGCGTAGGCCCCTGTGGTTGCGACGTCGCCGTGGGCGAAGTTTGCAAACTTCGCTACGGTATAAGTCAACGTTATACCGACAGCGATGAGAAAGTATAAGTTGCCCAAGAGTATAGCGTCTACCACGATTTGTGGTAACTGTTGAGAAACGTTGCTCAAAACCGAAGATATGTTCCAGAGAGCGTAGATTATGAAAGCTAGCAAGAGTACTCCGGCGAGCGCCTTCGTGTTCAATATTATTTGCCCGACGTCACTCCCCATCAACTTTTAATATCGTTTTGTCTTCGCCACGTGCGCAGCTACAATAATTATAATTAATGAACCCGTGTGGGCGACCGGGCGAGCTTAATGACGTTTGATGTAGCTGTCGTTGGAGCTTCCGGCTACACCGGCGGCGAGCTATTGAGAATACTTTCCGTCCATCCCAACGTAAACGTGAAGGTAGTCACTTCTAGAGAGTACGCCAATAAGCCAGTTTACTATGCCCATCCCCACCTAAGAGGGATATATTCGGCTTCACTGAAGTTCAGGAGACTCGACGACCCTGAAGAGCTTAGCGACGTGGTGGGGGACGTCGATCTAATCTTCCTAGCGCTCCCACACAAAGTCTCCTTACACTACGTACCCAAGGCCCTTGAAGTAGGATATAAAGTAGTGGATCTAAGCGCGGACTACCGACTCAAGAGGGTAGAGGACTACAAGACTTGGTACGGCTACGAACACCCCTATCCCGACTTGCTCGAAAAAGCCGTTTACGGGCTACCAGAGCTCTACGGAGAGAAGATAAAGAACGCACAACTAGTCGCCAACCCGGGCTGTAACGCCACGAGCTCGATATTGGCAGTCTTACCTCCGGCGGCTGAGAGAATAATTGAGTTGAACAAGATAGTTGTAGACGTCAAAGTAGGGAGTTCCGAGGCGGGGGCTAAGCCTTACAGAGGGGGACACCATCCGGAGAGGGAGGGCACTGCTAGACCTTACGACGCAGAAGGGCACAGGCACGTAGCCGAGCTAGAGCAAGTTATTAGGGATTATACTGGAAGGGACGTCAAAGTGGGTTTTACTCCGCACGCGGTGAGCATGATTAGAGGCTCTCTGGCTTCCGCCTATTCTTGGTTAACGGAGGACTTGACGTCCTTGGATATTCAAAGAATTTATGCTAAGTATTACGCTGGCAAGAAGTTTGTGAGAATAGTGAGGGGCCCTCCGATGCCTTATCCGGACGTGAAAAACGTGTACGGCAGCAACTACGCCGAGGTGGGATTCGCTTTGGACAAGAGGACTGGGAGGTTGGCGATGTTCGCTGCTATAGACAACTTGATGAAGGGGGCTGCGGGCACTGCAGTTCAGAACATGAACATCATGCTTGGGATGGAAGAGGACGAGGGCTTAAGAAACTTGGTTCCCGTACGCCCTTAATAGCCCAGAGGGTTCGTGTTGGGAGGGATAACATCGTACGTCACCAATGATGTTTCTATTAGCAACGCTTTTCCGGACTTATTTAAATAATTCACAACGCCGTTGTAATACTTCTCTATCATATTTAAAACTTGGCGATCCTCTATGATCTTCGAATAGCTCAGAAGCTCGTCTATTTCCTTTGCTGAGAGGGGTTGATCGTGAACATCTATATTGTTTAAGATTCTGTTCACTAACTCGCTAAACTTGGGCTCGGGCAGTCTTTCGCGTACGTAGTCATTCAGTAACCTTTCTAAGTATTTTAAGTGTTTCTCTGAGAGGACATATTCGTAGAGGCTGCCGGACACGGCTAGGGCATAAATTACTTGTCCCTTCCCTCCTCCGTCCTTAGGGACGCTCGCGATTGCTTGATCTATTGACTCCTTCACTGCAATGGCTTCTTTCGGCATGACGTGTGAGACGAATATATAGGGGTCTATGGTCCCTAGTGTTGACCAAGGAGTAAGCAACAGCTCTTCCGAGAGTAGAGGGAGCAGACCGGACAAGGATAGTGCTGAATCCACTATGAGGGTTTTTATCACATCTACACCAAGACTTTTAAGCTTTTTTACGACGAATTCGGCAAACTGGGCTGTAGCGTTATATGCATTGAACAATATGAAGAGTGAGTTACAATCGAAGAACGAACTCCTCAGAGCTCTTATAACTAACGAGGAGTCCCTTACGTGCGATAACATAGTAGAGAACTTCTGAGCGGCCTCCATGTAGGGGTTAGCTATAATGGAGACTACGCACTCTTCCCTCAGTACGATTGATATTTCGTCCAATATCCCCTTTCTCCCACGGGGGTGTTCGTAGCTCATTAGCTTCCACCTCTTCGAACCTTTACTCTCCTTGTAATAGAGTTTCTCGCGACCATGAGGTAGGCTGAGGAGGCATGTTTTTTGAGACCACGAACTCTTTTCCTCGAGGTTCCGTGTTCTCTAACCAGCACGACGGGCGCTTCCACGGGTTGAGGGAGTAGGTCCAAAGCCTCCTCGCTCGTGACTATTCGGTCCGGTTTGATGACTTTAACTATTTCGGTTATAATCTTGGGTGCGTCGCTCCTAGGGCCTTCCCACTCCCAAACAGGTACGGAGTCTACGACAATGACTATCCCTACAGTCTCGCCTGGGTCTATACCCAGCTGTGTAACCTTCGAGCCGTTGCACATCTTTAGCGACTTCACTATGCAGTCCAACTCGTTTTCGCAAGTCACGGACTTTGCACAGCCCGGATCTATTTTGAACTCCTTGAACTTTCTAAGCAACAAGTAGAATTTTCGGTCCTCCAATTTCTCGTGTTCCGAGAGGGTGAGACATTAATAAATCGAGTGACAGAGGTCGTAACCGTCTACGACCTCTTCGTCACGGAAGAATATCGACATCTCCTTTTGTACCTTTTCGGGGCTGTCCGTCGCGTGGACTACATTCCTGGCCTTACTGAGGGCGAAGTCTCCTCTGATCGTACCGGGCGCAGCCTTGGCTCCGTCGGTGTCACCTATCATTTTCCTTACCACTTCGACCGCGTTGGGACCTTCGACAAGGATAGCGACGACGGGTCCACTCGTCACGTAATTTATTAAATCTTCAAAGAACGGTTTTCCCTTGTGTTCTTCGTACAGCTTTTCTGCCATTTCTTCGCTCATTTTGACCATCTTCATGGCAACTATTTTCAATCCCTTCCTCTCAATCCTTGATATTATCTCTCCGACGAGCCCTCTTTTAACGCCGTCTGGCTTAATCATTATGAACTCTCTCTCCACGGCGTTCACCTCGATGCGTATTTGTTAGTCCAAGGAAGCTTTCTGGGATCCTTCCCCATCTTGAAACTCTTGAAGCACTTGCTGCTACAGAACCACATAATTGAGCCGTCATTCTTAACATACATTATTCCTGTCCCCGGTTCCACCTCTTTTCCACAAAAGCTGCAGACCCTCCTTACCAAGACCGACCCCCACGTCCCGGCATTTTAGAGATTTAAAAGGAAACTCAGGAGAGGAGCGGGGTAGGGTCGTGGCGAAAAAGGTATATGTAGGCGAATGGATGAATGATATAAAGATCACAGAGGAGATAGGTTTCCCTGTCGAGGTTATTCAAATCATAGGGAGAACTGGCGTAACTGGAGAGATAACCCAAGTCAGGGTGAGGGTTCTAGAAGGTAGGGACAAGGGCCGTATCTTGACGAGAAACGTGAAAGGACCCGTGAGGTTGGGCGATATACTGATACTGAGGGAAACCGAAAGGGAGGCCAGAAAGCTCTCAAGCAGAAGGTAGAGATATTGAAGCTACCATCTTTGCTATCTCGGGGCTGTAGAGCCCGCGCGTCGCGA
This sequence comes from Ignicoccus sp., assembly GCF_056435145.1. Lineage (NCBI taxonomy): Archaea > Thermoproteati > Thermoproteota > Thermoprotei > Desulfurococcales > Desulfurococcaceae > Ignicoccus > Ignicoccus sp. The sequence goes on along the minus strand of NZ_JBWNMZ010000009.1, from coordinate 25,918 downwards.
AGTTGCACCACTTGACGTTGCCCGCGCCCCACAGCAAGTACGCCATACACTCTTCGAGCGCTTCCACAGTCCTTGAGGACCAGTTTATTTGTTCGTATAATTCTCCGCTGAACGGAACTGGAATCACCTTTATTCCTTCTTCGACTATCTCTAAGATCACGTTTAAGAGTGCTCTCCTCTCGTTGGCGTCGGCTAGGACTCTCGGGTGAATTTGGTTTACCACGAGCAGCGAGGGGATCAAGTCTATTGCTTCCCTGACGAGCTTTAATGTTCTCCGAATCTCTGGCGCAGAAGCTTGAGTGACGAGAACGTTTTTGGCTCTTAACGAGTTTATCATACATTTTAGTATCGGTATGTCCGCAAAACTTGTTACGGGAACGTCTACGACCACTAAGTCAAAATCTTCTTGGATCTCAGCCACAGTCCTAGCGACAATCTTTATCACCTCTTTCACGCCTTTTTGGGCTATCATCATCGAATATTTCATTGCCGAGTCCATCGTTCCCGAAGGCACTACGTACAAATTGGGCTCCACTCGGTGGAGGTACCTTTCCAGTCGGCCTCCCTTGACTAAAACGTCGTACCACCCTTCCAAGCGTCTCGCTTCTTCTCCCAAGAAGAAGCGAGAAGAGCCGTCGCGAAAGTCCGTGTCTATGAGGAGAGTAACCTTGTTTACCTTCTGGGAACTGGCTTTGGCTATGAGAGCGCTTATTGTGGACTTCCCTACCCCGCCCTTAATGCCCCACACCGCTTGGACCTTGCTCCTCGCGAGCAGAGGAGGACATTCGAGGCCCCTAGCTCGTGCCACTACATTTACCCGTGAGCTCTATGTGCTGAAAGAAATAAAGTTGGACGACTGGCGGTCGCGCGTAGCTCAGCATCTTCACCTTTTCAGCCCACGTACAGTTCGTCATCCCGGACCGATCCCAATGCGCCCACGAGACGCATTATTAAAGCTGCTTTACGAGAGGGGCGTGGAAAAGTTAGCCTCCCTAAAGTGTAGTATGAACACTAGGTTTAAAAGGGACCCGTTCCAAGAAACAGCAGTCCACATGCTCGTCAGAAATAGTAAAATAAACTTGAAGAAAGGCTTGAAGTCGCGAAAGTGGTTCCGCGTAGAGTTAGGAAGCTACGTGATTTGGTACATGTTGAGGGGAGGCGAGGACGTGAGCGACGTCACCCACGAGGCCGAGGGTGAGTTGAGTCGGGAAGAGCTGCTACCGTTGTTGGACCGATTACCCTACGTTGCTGTGTACTTAGGTTTCTTCGACTTACACACCCCGAAAGAGCTGAGAAAGCTGAAGCTACAGCTTTGGGAAACGTTGAACTCGGTTAGGTACTTCCTTTGGGACGCACATATGGTTTTGGTAGACGTTCCTAGACACTTTCACTGGAAGCCAAACGACCACGTGAAGTCCATGAGCCTAGAGGAGCTGTGCACATTCGATAGAGTAGTACTGTTAGACCCTAATGCTGACGAGGCCTTAAGCGCCAAAGAAGTGCTGACGGCCGACGTCTTCTTGTTCGGAGGAATAGTAGATAAGGAAGTGCCCAGACCCGGCTTAACCTCTAAGATCCCATGCAGCTGTTGTAGGAGAAAGAGAATAGAACTTTGGGGAAGCACTGTGGGTGTGCCACTAATGATACACAAATTAGTCTTTGCCGTATTGATGGCTCGCTATGAGTTGGGAGGGGACGTACAAAAGGCTATTGTAAAGGTAATGGGATCTCGAGAGAGAAGGTGGAGACTCGCTTGGGAGGCCGTAATAGCTTATAAGAACGGTAAGGATCCGCTGGCTGCAGTCCTCCAGAAAGCGAAGGAGTTAGGAGCCTCTAGGGCGGAGGTAGTTAGGGCTCTAAAGATGAGTGGGATAGAGGGAGGTAAACTTGCCGAAAGGCTTCAAACAGAGTATAGTGGTGAGAACTGATATTAAGATGGGAAAGGGAAAAATATGCGCTCAAGTAGCCCACGCGTCCTTAGGCGCTGCATTAGAAGCCATGAAGAAGAAACCGATGTGGTTCGAGGGTTGGATTAGGGAAGGTCAAAAGAAAGTGGTTCTTAAAGTAAGTTCCTTGAAGGAGCTACTAGAAGTTTATCAAAAGGCTAGGAGCCTAGGCCTCCCTGCGTTCTTAGTTGAGGACGCGGGGTTGACGCAGCTGGAACCCGGCACGATAACGGCAGTTGCAGTGGGTCCAGCCCCCGAGGAGGAAATAGATAAAGTGACTGGTCATCTAAAACTGCTGTAGCGACGGACCTCGGCGGAGAAGAGATTCCAATAACTCCCAAGACTTCGCTACTTCTTGCGAGTCTACTTTATCGGGAGTGTCCACCTCCGAATGGTATATTTGGAAGAGTTTGTCCCAGTCCGATGTAATTCCTACTGCTTTATTCAACAAACTCTTATCTCCGAGAGGTAGCAGCTCACCCAGAGACCTTCTGTCCCTCACTAGTATGGGGGGACTGAGGCCCACCGAGTCAAAAGCGACTATTAGATCCGCGCCCTCTAAGACGTCCTTAAACTCCCTCTCGAAGAACCGAAAGCCGAAACCCCAGTAAGGATCTTCGTTAGAAAGTTCGTCCGGTGCTGAGAACACCACTAAAACTTCCTTCAAGTCGAGTTGTGCTATCCTGTCAAGAGCGATTGCTACAGCAGCTCCGTTGTCCACAGAACCCCCTCCGAAAGAGTCGTAATGGATGAAAACAACCGTTTTTGGGTTCTCCAAATTACCTACTAAGATTTCTGAGAACTCAAAGGTCTTCCACTTTACTTCTATCTCACCGCCGTCGCTTCTCTTGACTTGCTCTACGTCATTCCTACTCACGGTTATCGAGGGTTGCTTTGTGAACAGAGCCTTTGAGATCGAAGGACATTTCGAATTATACAAGAAGGCCGATCCTTCCGGATCAATATCATTCTTAAATAACTCGTAAGTATCTATTACTATGTTACTCACGTAGCCACTCTCAAAGCCAGTTGCTTCACACTTGACGGGAGGACCGAAGACCTCACAGTGTGTGTACACAGGCAAGGGGACCTTACCGCTGAGTTCGTAATATTCTATGCCGTTCTCCCTCAGCACGGAGCCTATGAAGTTAGCCGCGTCTTGCAATCGTTCGTATAGCCTCGGGCTCAAGCGGTAGAGGTTCCATAAGTAATCTAGGAAGCCCAAATCGGTTCCCTTCGAACTTTCGGAATTTGTTTTTATTTTTCTGTCCACGTCAAATGCCGCCTAACCCTCTGGCATCATCTAATACGTTCTCCTTCAGTTCTCTTATTATTTCTTTTCTTGCTTTTTTAGTCTTCCTCCTCCATCCATCCGGCCTTCCTAGTATTACTGACGCCGAGACCCTATCGGTTATGGGCTCGTAAATCGGACACTCTAACACGCACAGTCTACACGAGATGCACTTCTCTGGATCTACTTTGGGCCTTTCGACAACCTTGATAGCTCCAGTGGGACACCAGAGCTCACAGCTCTTACACTTCATGCATTGGTACCAGCGGTGAATGAGGGCGTCAACCACCAGAGCCTCTTCTAGAGAGTTTACGCCCTTAACTTCCACCTTATTCTTAGAGAACGTTATTTCGAGACCTTTTTGCGACTTTATATTGTTGCGGTTGGTTCTCTTGCCTAAGATGCTCCATTGATCCTCCAAGGCCCTTTCTATATTGGAGGAATATTTCACAACGGTCTTGTCGCCGTTACTCTTCGATTCGACTATGTTAGGCCAGATCCTGTTTTTGTATTCGTCCTCCCAACTATAACTTATCCTAAGCTTATTCATAAAGCTCTTCTTCTTCGAACTTGGGCTGAGCCACCTCCACAGTCCGTATTCGTTCCATTCCGGAGGTAGCCCTAAAATTTTCCTCCACCTCTCTACCTCTTTCTCCCACTTCTCCCACAAGTCTTTGTGTACTTGTTTTGTGAATTCGAACTCCGCTAGTAAGCTGGCTGGACACATGAAGCAGCCTATTCTCTCAAAACCCTTAAAGTATAGCGGGTTCACCATATCCTTCAAGCCCTTTTGGAATATGTACATCCAAACGTCCAACTGAGTCCAATAGTGTATCGGAGCTATATTAAGTACTTGGGGAAACCACTTGTTCCTCCAAACCCTTGGGGACTTGCTCCTCTCTATGCTCTCGAAGGCCCTCTGACCTACGACATTCAACGTGCCGGAGGGCCACCTCTCCTTCACTAGTTTAGCCATCGGCACCAGTTTAGTTACTTTGCAACACCACCGCAAGTCCCTCGCCGGCGGGGAGTTTCTCATCATCGCTTCCCAGAATGAGTCCCCGGCGTCAGCAACTACCAACTCTAAGCCGAACGCCTCTACGACCCTCCTCACCGTTTCGAGGGTTTCGGGCATTTCTATTCCAGTATTATTAAATACAACTACGGGATTACCGAAATCTAAGGTCAAATGAAGGGCAACTAAGCTGTCTTTGCCTCCGGAAAAGGAGACCGTGAGGGGCTTGTCGACCTTACTTACCATAGAGTAGATGAACTTTTTCGATTGAGAGGTGAGCCGCCGAAGACGACGTTCGTTGGAGGCTACTACGTCTTCTATCGTAGTGTCGCGCGGCTTAGCGGGAAAGGGCTCCTTTCCAACTATCGACTTCGGGAACGAAGTTATTACCCTGACTCGCCCCTTCCTACAAACTCCGACCCCCACGGGGACTCCGCCCTTGTTGACCAAGATCACTTGCTCTCCGTCGGAGCACCTCTCATAAAATATCGAAGAGCCCTCGCTCGGATGCTCTTCTACCTTGAGGGTCTTGGCCACACCCAACTCTACGAGGACTGAAGCTCCAGCGTAAGACGGCCTGAACCTCCAAATCCTTTCTATTGGTTCCCAGTATAACTTGCCAACTATGGTACCCCTCGAGAACACTTCTCTGAAGTCGTCAAGTCCTGCGCCCTTGTTTACTAGAACTACTCCTTTGCCTCCTAAGACTTTCCACAAGAAGTCGGAGCTCCCGAACTCGCGTTCGAGAGCCTCGCTGAGCAGACCTATGTCGTGCTCAAAGGCGAAGCGGGCGTCTCCAGGCAAGGTCATGGGAAGCTCTACTGTTTCACAGTCCCAACAATCCTCTTTGAACGTGGGTACGTTCTTTTCCACGTCCCACACTATTCCTGCACTAATATTCCATCCTTTCCTCATAGTTGCGACATCCCTCTCTCCGGCCTTTGTAGGATTAAACGTTAGGGGCGTCGATGGACGTCATTACTTCTTTACTGACGCTTTCGTTGGCCTTATCTGGCTTGAGTTACGCATTAGGCGTTCTACTGTACGCTCTTCCATTGCCCATAGGGGATGTGAAGAAGTGGGCACCAATCCTGATAAACGATGCACAACTCGTCTTAGTAATGACGCTTGCGTACGGCTCAATAATATATTTTTCTGACAAAGTAATCGAACTAGCAACGTCTAGTTCTAGGGAGGAGTTAGTGTACGACATTTATGAAATAGCTAATGGGATAGCAAGGCTATATTTATTCTTTAAACTGTTGAAGATCATGTTCTCCAGCATATTTTCGTTTAATGTGCTTGGACTACCTTTGGGTAAAGCAATAAACGCCTTTTACGAAGTAGTTTCAGCCCTCGACCCTTTGGGCAATTGGGCTTCTTCGTTTACCTTAGACTTAATGATAATGGTGTTTAAGGCAGGTGCCTACTTGTGGACGCTCACTTACATTTTAGCTGTTGTGGGTGAGCTCGTCATGCCGCCGATGCTGGCACTGGGCACGCTGGCCTTAGGAGTTCCTTTCAGAATAACGAGGTCCGTTGGGGCAGCCCTAATAGGATTCGCTATTAGTACATACGTGTTCGTCCCTTTGGTAGTATCTTTCTTAAAGCTAATAGCTAGCTACAATCCCGCCCTAAGAGTTGTGACAGAACTAATACTGAACCTTCCAGTTCGCGCAAGTGCAAGCATAGTCTACCCTTACGGAAAGGTGTTAGACGCACGAGGGAGGCCAGTGCCCTACGTGTTCATTTACTTTGAGGACGAGAACGCACACTTCGGCCTTTATCCCGTAGACGGCGACGGAAGGTTCGACACGCGGATCCCCTTAGGCGGTGCACCATGGCCTCGTGCACTCGTGAAGGTAGACCTCTACGGCTTGAGCGTTAATTATGGTCAAGTTGAGCTGGGCTCTATGAGCAAGGGCTCTTTTGGGGAAATTACAATAAAGATGGACGATGTACAAGTCTTTTCGCCAGGGGTGGCCGTTGTCGGAGACGTCTCGACTGAGTTTAGGTTGTTAGTTGAGCCTCGCTCTGGGATGTTATACTTACAATTCAAGTTAACTGCCATAAATGACACGGACGTCAACATAGTAGTTACTGGGGTTCTGAAGGATCGCGTTAGCTTCATTAGTAGTCACGACTTAGCCAACTCTCAAATGAGAATGGAATCATGGGAAGGGATGCCTTGCTACGTAATAAGTTTCCACATGAGCCGAGGCGAACGCGTTGAAATGCTCGTTTACGGTACGGTGAGCACCTTTACGCCGCCCAAGCCTTACGTCCTAGGTTATCTTGCAAACTTAGTAGGAATAAAGATGAAAAACAGTATATACTACGCCAAGCATTACACAACTCAACAGTACATCCTCGTGGTTCCCTTCATAGTTTCTGCCCTCCCCGCCATTCACATGATGTTGGCCGGACTAGTTGCTAGGGCGATAGCATCGCTGATCTCCGAGGGGTCGAAGAACCTCATTGTAAGGATGTGGTGACAATTTGTTCTTAGAGTTGACGTTTGCGATACTGACGTCAATGCTTATGTGTAGTAAATTAAACTCTAAAAAGAAGCGACGCTACCGCGTGGGAAGGGACGTTTTAATATTAGAGGAGGGTAGGGGCAGACTTTACGTGGGAGGTCTCAAGGTAGAGAAGGTGGATCCGCTGTACTCGTACGACGATCGGAAAGTCTATGATTACGCTAGGTCTCTTTCTAAGTGTTGTAAGGGTTCGGAGGTTGAGGTAAGATTAATTAGGAGTTCTGAGGATGCGAAAAAATTAATAAAGAAGATAGAAAACGAAATTAGTACGCTGAGGATTATTTTGAGTAAGGATAACAGTAACGTGAAGGCTGAAGAGAAGTTGAGGTATTTTGAGAGCTTGTTGAAGACGGTCTCAAAGCACCCGCCCACGTCTGTGAACACGTATTACATACTCCGTTCCAACTCTAGGGAGAAGCTAGAGAGAGACGTAGAGTACCTCAAGGGCATAGTAGAGGGTATTCTTAACGTAGAAGTCAGAAGGTTGAGTGGTCCAGAGCTGTTAAAACTCATTAGAGGTGAAGATAGCAATAAAATAATAACGAATTCTAAGTCGTTTTACGCAGTACAGCCCAAAGCGAGGCGTCATAACGATAACGCGTTCATATACCTGGGTATAAGAGAGGACGGCGAGGCGTTCCTCCTCGACGTCAACGATTTACTTCATCACGTCCTAGTGGCGGGCTCTACCGGAAGCGGCAAGAGTACTCTTCTCTGTACCCTAGCCACTAGGGCTAGACTAGTTGGGATAGAAGACATAACTATCATGGATCCTAAGGGAGATTTGATAAACATGTGCGGGAAGGAGTACAAGACTTACGGACCATTTGTAGAAGAAGAGACGAGGAGGCGAAGGGAGGTGGTCGAAGCCTTTGCGAGTGACGTGTTATCAAGTATATTGAAGGAGGATTTGAGCAATACTTTAAGGAGATTAATAATAATTGACGAAGCTTGGTTGTTAGAAGAGGAGACGTTAGAAAGCATGTTGAGGGAGGGCAGGAGCAGAGGGGTAGGAGTGGTCTTAGCCACCCATTCCCTGACTGACTTGGGAAGCGGCGTCCTCAACAACGCTCATACAAAGATATTTATGAAGTACTTAGAAGTTCAAGAACTGAAGGAGTTGGGGCTACAAGTTGACCTGCTGGAGTTGAGGAGGCTGGAAGCAGGGGAAGCTCTAGTTTTGACGTCCGGCGGCGAGGTGGTAAGGGTAAAGATAGACCCGGTTCAAACCCTTACCCGGACCACCTTGAAGTCCTCCAAGCCCGAGTCAGTTAAGACCTCCTCCACTCCGTCTACAAGGCCTTCGAGCTCTACCATCATGAAGTTTGGAACTACCTTCGACTTTTGAATAGTTCTCACCATGAACTTCTTTTTAAATAGGGATACCACTTCGTCGCAATTCTCCCTCCAGCACTGTACGAAAACTCTAGTCACCTCTACCATGGTTTCTCTACCTCTACTTCGGTCTCATAGCCCAGCTCCTTCAGTGCTTCCTTTAATAGATCGACCGATATCCTACGGTCAAAGACTATTGTTACTATTTCTTCGTTGCCCTCCTTTTTGAGCGCTATCTTATCGACTACTACTATTCCTCTTATCATGTCGTCCAAGCTATGTGGGGGAGCTATGAAGTCCTTGAACCTCTTCTGCATGTCGCGGTAGAACTCTTCAAAGTGGCGGAGGTACCTCATGGTTTCTTGCAAGTCCCTCGGACTTTTGCCTAATTTCCCTTCAATTATTTCAAGTAACCTCAGCGCGTCCTCCCTGGAGAGCTCTACCCACTTATACTTACCGCCATCAACTACGATCCTTACCGTTTTCACGTCTTGGTCCCACCCCCGTTAACCTAAAGAAAGTTAAATAGCAAACGTCGGCGGAGGAACTCCATGGACGAACCAGTCTTTAGAGCCATGTTCTCTCAAGCTAGCAAGTTTAAGAAGATATTCCAGCCTCTCACCAAGCTCTTCGAGTCGATGCCGTTTTACGTAACTCAAGAGGGTATAGACATAAGGAGTATGAGCAGCGACAAAAATACCATGGTAATATTTAACATGCCGTCCACCTCATTCGAGGAGTTTCAAGTAAACGAAGATAACATAGTAATTAAGGTAGATAGCGATGAGTTAAACAAGGTCGTGAAGAGAGGTACGAGGGAGGACGCCATAATATTTGAATACTACAAAGGGAGTCCTTACTTGCACATAAAGTTCTTGAATCGCAAAACTAGCGTGGAGAGAGAATTCAAGATACAAGCGCTTGAAGTTCCTGAAGAAGAACACCTAGACGAGCCCCAAGTACAACTAACTGTCACGGCCAAAATGGACCCAGCCGACCTTCGCCATGTCGTGGCCGACGCAAAGATAATTTCGGACGAGGTAGAGGTTTCCACTCCCGACAATGAGACCTTGGAGTTCATCTCATTTGAGGCCAACAAGAGTTACGAGGCACAGCTGAAGTTGTTTAATCCGCTGGTCAGTTTGGTTGTGGAGAAGGAAGCCAAAGCGAAGTACTCCGTCCAACACTTATACGATGCCACTAGGGCCTATCAAGCTACCAAAGAACTCACACTCGAGTTCGCTACAGACATGCCTATGAAGCTGGAGATGAGTATGGAAGCGGGTTCCGAGCTTAGGATGTGGATAGCTCCGAGGCTTTGAAGAGCCAGTGCATACAACGCTCGCCGCTTTTGATATTAGAATACTTAAGTTTGGTGAGGACGACCGGGGCCAACCCCCTCTCCGACAGTTCGTTTAACACCCGCTTTACCCCGGAAGGGGACAAGTCTTTGGGTATGACATACACGACGGGCTTTCCATTGAGCGTGGGGTAGTCGTACTCTGGAACGGCCATCCTCAATACTGTTTGGTTGAAGAAGCCCAGAATCCCTCCTAACTTGAAATATCCCTTTAACGGTATGTTCCTCCTTATGACGTCGGCGAGCGTCCCTATATCCCTTAAGGGCGCGCTCGAGGTGCCGTCCACGTAACTGTTGTCGTCAGATATTACAACCCCCCAAACCCATTCTACGCCCTTGAACGTTAAAGACGCCAACAAGTCGCTGACTTCGTAGCTCCTTAACGAGTCCAACCTGGCAATCAGAACTACGGTATACCCCTTTTTAATAGCGTTTTCGGCTATTTCGTCTGAGATGGGTTTAACGAGCGAGAAGTAACCTTCCTTTGGGGGAACGGAACCGTCAAACAAGTAGTCTCCGAACCGGTCGCCTGGGAACTCTGCGTTCTCCCAAGGGTATATGGCGCACAACTCTTTGCCCGGCTTAACCGTAGGCAACGCAGTTCCTGATACATACAACTTCAGCAATAAGATAAGAATGAGTATTTCGGTTGAGTACGTTATAATTAGAAATATTCCCAAGAATTTCTTCCTGAGTTCTAGTAATCTGAACGTTGCGTGCAGGAGCGAGAGCGAGCCGAGGAGCGTCAACGACGAGCCCAGCAGCTTGAGAGCTACGTCCCACCCCGGAAGGACTACGTCGCTTATTCTGGACAGCTTCGAGAGCCAGAGGTTGAATGGAGCTAAGAACAATGGCGAAAAGAGCATGGGAAAGATGTCCCAAAAAGCAATAACGTGCGACAATGAATAGAATAGAAACGAGAGGGTGAAGCGTCTAGCAACTCTCTCGTCCTTCAGAACTATTGGAAGCAGCGTCGCAGGCACCACCAAGTGTTGTAGCGCGCCGACGTACGTGAGCTGTATATAGGTGATATAAGCTAAGAATGCAGCTGTAGGAACGTCAAATATGTAAGAAATCAGGATAAGTGTAGGGATATAAAGGATAGAGATCGGAGTTATTACGCTATGGAGCGTCACCGCACTCCCATGCATCAGAACGGCGTTCGCCAAGTTCCCCGAGTACCCTCCAAGCGCGTCAGTGTAGAGGGCCAGTTCCGGAAAACCCCCAAATCCCAGCGCGTTCGGAGGTCTGTTTGCGTGAAACAGCGTGACCTCGATCAAATCTTTAAACGAAGAGACCCCCTTGCCGGTTAGAAGGCCGTATATAAGGATTGTTGAGATCAGCGAAGCTAGTGCCACCGAGACGAACTTCCCCAAGCCCGTGAGGTCCCTCCTTCTCAGGAACGAAAAGGCGAGGCTCGGAGCCAGCAGTAGGGAATGTTGTTTCGAGGCTAAGGCCAAACCGTAACTCAAGCCGCCAAGGAACGTTCTGTTCCTAACTGTAAATAATACAGTTAGCAATACGAAGAGAGCTGTGACGCTGTCAAACATCCCGTGCATGAATATTGCAGCTAAGGAGACCGGGTTGAATAAAACGTACTTCCACGAGCCCTTTTGAATCTTTTCCGCTATGAGCGCAGTCGCCACTAGAGCAAGGACGCTGGGCAGCTTTATTGCCCACAAGTAAGCCAAAGTCAGCGGCACCCCTAGAGTCCGGAGCACGCAGACCGGAGGCAGCCACATTAGGATGGGTAAGGGGGGGTACGCTACCCACATAGGGCCTATTCCGGGGAGGCGAGCCCCTACCCATTGAGAGTAAGAGTAGGCGTCCTTACCTTCACATACTAGAACGGTACTCTTTATGAAAACAAACGTATCCCAAGCGTTGCCGGAGACTAAGAACACTAGACCAGCGAGGATCGCCAGTACGGCCAGCTTTAGCGAAGCCCTAGTCTTCACTTCACGCCTCCTTTACAAAGAGCGCTAAGGAGCTCAAAAGCGCGTTGCGGATCGTACACGTAGAGCGGCACTAACGAGGAGTCGGGAGAGAGCATGAGGCCTCCAACCCAAATCCCCCTTTTTAGGGGAGCGTAACGTAGGGCGCCGACCTCGAGCAAGTAGTTCGCAAACAACGCAGCTAGAGGACCGTAGGGAGTGGTCACATTGAGAACGAACTGATAACTCCCTTCGGCGTTATCAATAATTATGGTAGCGTTTGTGGAGACGGAGGAGGGGCATGAGGGTCCCCAACAGTAGGCCGCGTCGTAACCTTCTAGCGCCGGCGGTTCTGACCACCGCGGCCCCTTCTGGACTATTGCGTACACCCCAATTTCGTTTGATATTAACATTCTGAACAAGGTATTCAAGTTTTCCTTGAATACCTTAAATTCGAATGGGGATAAGTAAAACAACACCTTACATCTCTCCGTACCATTGAAGGGCCGTATATGTAGGAGGTAGAATTTATTTTCGTTTGTGCTTATTGAATCAAGCGAGGAAAGCTTGCGGAGGTCGAGATCTAAGGCGTTTCTGATGTGTTGCGGGGAAACGACCGAAACGTAGGTGTAAGCTATCAGTATCGCCAACAACGTTAGTACTAGCGACGTCACGTCGTTCACTACTCTTCCCTGTCAAAAGGGCTCGCCGGGGTGTATATGTGAATAATGCTCATGGTCTAGGAAAGGTAGCACCAAAAGGCCTCCCAGAGTCAAGGGGATCAATAACGAGGCCAACAAGCCCAAGCCGGCGGTCTCAAGTAAGGCGAACGCGTCGTCCTCCCTTCCTTGAGAGACTAGCTCTTTCACCTTTTGGAGTTGTGGACTTATCCTTTCCAGAGCAACGATTAAAGTGTTGTACCCCTCTCTGGTGAGCTTCAATTCTTTGCTCTTAAAGAACAAGAACTTCTTCTCTTCTACTTTTACAAGGCCTTTGTCTATCAACTCCTTAATCACCTCTTCGACACTCTCTTTATCGACGTTCAATATGCGCGCTAACTCTTCCGGAGCTTTGATTCTATTATAAATTCCTAAGAGTACGCCCAGCGAGAGGGGGTCTATGTCGTACTGTACCAATACCGAGTCCCCGCTAAAGTGTATGGGGAGGAATTAAGACGTAACGCGTATCCAACATTCATCGAACCCTCCGAGCTCTCTCCTCTTCGACTCAAGCATTTTATAAACTTCTTTTCCGAAGATGTCCACTAGCGCTTTGACTACCTCTAGCACGTCTGCCAACTCCTCGGCCGAAGGCTCTATTAGAAACTCCAGCGCTTCTTCGACTAGCTTTCTTTTAAGCCACTCTAACCTTTCTTGGTCCTCACACTTAACGTAGGCCCCGGGAGCTACTTTTGGGATCTTGTCTCTCACGAGTTTGCTCCCCAAAGGGCTAGAGCCTCCGGGGGAGAGGATATGGCAAGAGTTAGAAGAATGTTAATCGTCGACGGGTACACAGACGAGCCAGCCGGCTTAGGCGTCCCACCGTATCTCGACGTCTACGCCAGGGAGGCTTACGGCGCTCTGAAGCTAGCGGACAAGTCTAACGAAGTTTACTACCTCACTATAGACGAGGTAAGGAGAGACTGGAGCGGCTACGCGGAGCTGTCGAGGAAGGTTGACTTGGTGCTAGTGATAGCAGGTGCCCTCGTGCCGGGTAAGTACTTAGGAGGAGAGCCGTTGAGGTCCCCAGCAGAATTCGAACGCTTAAAGTTCTTGAGCTCGGCGCCGGTTGCCTTGACCGGACCTGCTGCGAGCTTTGGTCTCGGCGGCGTCGGAGGGAGCGTCTCAACCAAGGTCGATGCAGACTATCTTATAAGAGGCAGAGTAGCTCACTGGGTTTACGAAGCAGCCGTCTGGGGCCCAGAAGGCGCCGACGACGTACTCTGGATAGACAATTACGCCTTGGTAGACAAGGCATTAATAAGGGGCAGCGAGGTCGTGAAACAACATCCCAACTACAGTATGGGCAACTTGGTAGTGGAGCTGGAAACGTACTCAGGCTGCGCTCGCTCGGTCGCGAGGGGGTGCAGCTTTTGTCTAACCCCTCTGAAGGGAAGGCCCGTGCAACGCGACGTGAGAGGAATTATCGGAGAAGTAGAAGCTCTCTACAACCAAGGAGTTAGGTCCTTCCGCATCGGAAGGCAGAGCGACGTCTTGGTTTACGGCTCTCCGGAGTTGGGGAGGGAGGAATGGCCGAGGCCCTCCCCCTCTGCCTTGAGGCAGCTATTTCAAGGCATAAGGAACGTAGCGCCCTCTCTCATTACCTTGCATATAGATAACGTTAACCCAGGCACCATTTCGCGATGGCCCGAGGAGAGCGAACTCGCGCTAAAGGAAATAGTGAAGTGGCACACGCCAGGAGACGTTGCAGCTATGGGAATAGAAAGTATTGACCCGAGGGTCGTTAAAATAAATAATTTAAAGGTTATGATGGAAGATGCATTAATTGCCATTAGAATAGTTAACAAGGTAGGACGTCACAGAGGTTGGAACGGTATGCCACACTTACTTCCGGGGATCAACTTTATCGCTGGCCTTCCTGGAGAGAGCAAGGAGACGTGGGAACACAATAAGGCCTTACTAGACAAAATAGAAGAAGAAGGACTCTTAGTACGGAGGGTAAACCTACGTAAACTAAGCTTACTTCCCGGGACGCAAGCTTACTTCCTTACTAAGAAAGTAGTGGTTTCAAAAGGCTACGAAGGCTTTCGAAAGTACGTCTTGAAGTGGCAAGAGAGGATGTTGAAGAACGTGGTCCCGCCGGGGACTGTGCTTAGAAACTTGGTCGTGGAGAAGGTGGAGAGGAGGGTCAGTTATGCACGTCAGCCTGCTAGCTATCCCCTCACTGTTGAGATAGCTAGGCCTTTACCCAAAGGAAGATGGATAACGGCTGTCGTTAAGAGAGTCCACGCGAGGAGCGTGTTAGCTGAAGTGCTATGAGTGAGGTAAGGAGGCCCAGGTGCTCGATCTGTGCCCGAGAGGCGGTAGTAACAATCAAATATGCACGTCTGCGCCTCTGTGAGCAGCACTTAGAAGAGTTTCTAATCAAGAGGATTAAAAGGGTTGAAATTCCCAAGAAAGTTCTACTAGGGCTCTCGGGGGGTAAGGACAGCGTAGCCTTGTTATACTTGCTGAAAAAACTCGGGACCGAGGTAGTCGCCGCGACGGTAGACACGGTACCTAACTACACCTCGCTGGAAGCAGAGGTGGCCAAGCGCGTTGCCGAAGATTTGGGGGTAACGCATTTAACTATACACGCTAAGGAGCTGTACGGCTTCACCGCGCTTTCGTATAAGATAGTTAGGAGGGCTCCGTGCTCGATATGCTCGAAGCTCAGGCGCCACGCATTAGACCTCCTAGCCCGAAGGCTCGGTTTGGAGTACGTCGCGACGGGCCACAACATGGACGACATGGCTTCTTGGGCCTTATCCTACATATTGAGAGGGGACTTCCAGAGTTTGAAGAAAGTGAGGCCTGTCGAAGTCCCGAAGGGCCCAGCTCGCGGTCGAGTGAGACCGCTGTTTTGGGTGGGTGAGAAAGAAATTATAACTTTCTTGTTATCAAAGAGATTGCCTTGGTTGAAGGCCTCGTGTCCTCTGTACGAGCCGCGGACTACATTTGCGGACTACGTTAAGGAGGCCATATTAAGGTTGGAGGAAAGGTACGGAAACGTCAGGATAAACTTACTTAATTACGTGACGAAGCGCGAGGGCGGAGACGACAGAGGAGGGACGCCGAGTTCTTGCAAATATTGTGGAGGCCCCGCGTGGGGCGAGGTCTGTTCCGTCTGTTCTCTTCGTATGAGACTTGGTAAGCTGGAGGAAAGTCCTTTGGAGCCAAAGGTAAGAGTCCTAGGAGAGGGGAACTTACTCGTAGTGGGACAAGGAGTCTACGCGTGGACAAACATCAGGAGGGTTAAGAGAGTTCAAGACGTCTTCCGAGCGCTCGACGTGCCAACGGAAGCGGGGGTGTTCGTGCACAGGGGCAAGCCAACCCCTCCAGAGAGCCTTCTCATAGGGGAGCTGGAGAGGGGCGAGGCCGTCTTGTTCTTGGCCCCCCGCATCAAGCCTAAACTCAATCGACCCTAATCGACTTTACCTCCTTTAGTACCCTTAATACGTACATGGTGTACGTCTCTTGGACGCCCTCCATTTTACCTATTAAGTCAAGTAACTTTGCAAGCTCTTCTCTGTCCCCTAAGACAGTCTTTACCAGAAGGGAGTACTCACCGGTTACGTCGTAGGCCTCATAAATGTCTTCCAGCTTCACAATATCCTTTACGGTTTCTGGATACTTGTTTGCATCTATCTTGATTAATATGAAAGCTATGGTGTCCTTTCCTATTTTTGATGCGTCTATGTCAGCATAAAAACCCTTGAGTACTCCCATCTCCTTCAATTTCTTTACGCGAAGGTGTATCGTGGCCTCGCTGCGGTCAAGCATCTTAGCGATTTTGGAGAACGACGTTCTGGCGTCTTTCTGAAGAATCTCTATGATCTTTTTGTCTATTTCGTCTAACTCTACCGGTTTGTTGGCCACAATGTCACCCTTAAAACAACTTCTTAATGATAGATAAGGAGAACCTCCTGGGTAATATGCTCAAGAAGTCCTTGATCCCTGCCTCACCCATTCCGAACTTGTATATGGCTTCTATGTTTTTCGGGCTCAAATCCTTTAGGACGGGCAATTCTCTTTCCTTTCTGATCTTCTTTAAGATCTTCGCTTGTAATTGTGTTGCTTTATATAGTTTCATACTCTCAAGCACTTCTCTATAGTCCTTCCCGCGGGAAATAGCGTGAGCCAACACCTTTGCAGTCAGTATGCTGGGCCTTATTCCCTCGCCCGTCAACGGCATCACAGCACCTAGCGCCTCCCCTACTACGTAGGTTGGATCTTTGGCCCACTCGAGCTTTATTCCGCCCATATCTATGGGTGCTCCGTCTACCTTGACTATTAAATCACTGCTGATATTAAGTTCCTTTAAGAGCGAGTCTAACCTAGTCTTGAGTTGGTCGACAGTCACATCCAGACCGCCGATGCCTATCTTCGCTTCCCTATCTCCATAAGGGAAGAACCACGCGTACCCTATTAAGTCTCTGAAGAAGAAGAACTTCATCTCGTTTGGGTCGTCTATCTTCATCCCCTTTACGTAGTACTGGATGGTCTGTGCCAGCATGTCGCGCTCTTTGAGCTTCCAAGCTACGCCCGTCGCAACTATTACATTGGATATGTCTACCTTCTCGTTATTAATAGTGATGTAGGAGCGATTTATCTTCACGGAAGTTTTGAGCGCAACGTCGAAGGAGGTGGAATAGTGTTCTAAGAACTTGGTCCTATCTACTAGGTAGAAAATAGTTTCCTTGGCGTCCCAGGTACCTACGTGCTTCATATTGAAGTAGAGTGATAACGACTTAACCTTGTTTAATATCGAATCGGCCGGGAGGGTCAACGTTATGTTCAGCTGTGTTGGTATGCCTCCTCCACAAGGCTTAGCCCCCAGGTGAGGCCTCTGCTCGACAAGGAGTACTTTGTACCCCTCCCGGCTGAGGAAGTGCGCAGTCGCGACGCCGGCCGGCCCCCCTCCGACGACAAAGAAGTCGTATGTCGTCGCCAGCACCCTTCGAGGAATCCTCAAGGTACATATAAAAATGAGTGCATGAAGCGTTTAGCTCAGTTCGTACTTTCCGTCCACTTTTCTCACGAGACCTCTGTACTCCATAACCCTTAGAGTTTCGGAAAGCGGTACCGGTGGAGTGATGTTGTACCATTCTTGGAACTTTATAATTATGTCTTGTAAGTTCAGAGGTGCGTGCTCCTTCAATATCTTTTTGACGAGGTTAACCATATCTTCGACGTAATTCCACGGATACATATACCACGTCCAGTCTCGGACTAGGTCTACGAAGTAGTCCGGCCTTATTTGGGCGACGGGCTCTATGTATTGCATCGTCGCCAACTTTACTTGTCGTGCTTTCCACTGTTTTTCTACATATTCCTTAGCTACGATTAAGCTCTTGCCAGTATCACAGATGTCGTCTACTATTAATACCTTTGAATTACTTAGGTCTATTCCTTGTATCGCATACTTGATTACAGCTTCTTCTTGGTGACTTCCGGTTTCGATCCAATGTTCTACCTTTAACGACAAGACATCTATAACGTCCATGTAGTCTGCCAAGAGTCTAGCGGGCGTAAGTCCGCCTCTCGCTATAGCAACGATCACGTCAGGTTTGTAGCCAGATTCGAGTATTACGAATGCTAGCTCCTTGGTCCAGCGGACTACGTCTTCCCATGTTACTACCCTCACCCTGAGCTTGACCACGCAGATCCCCCTACAGCATAGGATAGCTCTCTTTATAGTCTCCGCTTCAACGACTCCTCGTCGGTGTGGGGCGGTGTACCTTGTGGAGTACCAAGTCCTACCGCTCGGTACGTGTAGCCCCAGCGTCTCTGACTTGGTAGCGGAGGCTGTGAACGTGATACGCCAAAAGAACTTAGAGTTTAGGGTAACGCCTATGGGTACGGTAGTGAAGCTCCCCTCTTTGGAAGAGGCAGGAGCGTTAGCTCAAGAGATCGCGGAGAGGTTGAGGGACAGAGGGGTTAAGAGAGTAGTCATGGTCATAAGGGTGGATATGAGGTTCGATAAAGAACTAGATATGGATAAAAAAGTCGAAACTGTATTGAGGAAGCTGGAGAAGACATGAGCACCTACGGAAGGCGCTTCGAAGACTACCTAAAGGTTATCTATTCTCTCCAGAACAACAAGGGCGACGTTCGGTTGAAAGAAGTGGCAAAGGCAATGGGGTTAAAACCTCCTACAGTTTTGCAGTACATAAATAAACTCCAAGAGATGGGCTTGGCGACCTACTCGCAAGGGAAGATTTCCCTCACAGAAGAGGGAATAAAGAGGGCTCACGAGCTATTTATGAAATTCAAGAAGATAAAGGAATTTTTTGTTGATGTGGTTAATATGGAGGAGAAGAAGGCCGAAGAGGTGGCGTGCCTAATAGAACACGTAGTCGACGAGGAGACAGTTGCCCGGATGGAGGAGATCTCAAAGAGGCTCTCCAGATGTTAGCAGTACTCCTCACTTCCTTCGGAGGGTTACGAATATGCAAGGCGACTGAGAGCCCTCGGAGCACTTAGTTTCTTGTACTTGTACGTACTCACCCTCTACAAAAGAGACCAAGCCGCTCAGCAAGCCCCGCGTGAAGTGACATCTGGGCCCCTTTATTGTAACTACCTCTGCCTCTAAGCTTTTTTCAAGCCTAAAGGTATATTCGCCGTGCTTCAGTCTCGAAACCTTGAAGTCGAAGCTCCCAATACCAAAACTCTTCAGCAAGTCCAGTACGTCCCTTATGAGTACTTCGCCTGTGTGCTTCGTTTCTTCGTGTATTTCTTTCGCTAACGAGTAGCCAACCCTCATGCCTAGTTGGTACAATATGCTTGCGGCTAAGGCGGGCTGTTTGAAGTATGCATAAAACGAATTGAAGAGAGCCTTCAGGAAGTCGGACCCTAGAACTACAGCACGCTCATACGTGTACACCGGAAAGGCGTTAGGAAAGAAGGTTATGTCACCTAGCTTCTCCGTTTTACTCATTACGTCTTTTACGCCCTCCATACTCTTTAACTCTTGGACCAGCGCTTCTATCGTTATACTGGCCCTCCTCATGTTGAGGACTAATATATATGTAACTGACTTAGCCTTAACGTCTGTGGGGCCTCTGATTATATGCAACGTGTCTATGTCCTTAGATATTAGGGTTTCCAACATCTTCTTTAGGATATCGTCCTTCTTGTCGGCCCTTAATTTGACTGCAAGAAATCTTATATCTAAAGTCCTCTGTTTTATTATGAACGGATACAACACAGCGACGTCCTCGTCTTTGCTGCGCCCGAACGGCGGCACTCTTCGCTACCCTCTGGGCCAAGTAAATATAGGGATATTTTATGTTGTCCGTGAAGGATGGAGAACCTTGCAGGCGATCAACCTCAAGATTTGTACTGAGGGCGGCGAGTGTGAGTCGAGGGAGTTCAAAGTCAGAGAGGTTCAGTGGATCAGAATAAACGGAGTGCTCGTCGCCGTCGGGAAGCCCCCGGAACGTCTGATAGGAGGGGACGCGTGGGGCTATGCTGTGTGGGGCGACGAGGCGATCAACGTCTTGATAGGTAAAGGGACGTATCCGGTAGTGGCGTTGGCGGAAGCGCCGAGCGACGTAGTGGTCCGCGGGCGGTGGAGGTCTATTGCGTTCGGAGGCGAGGCTCCGGAGCCTTGGGCCCCAATAAGCGTTACCGTGAGAGGGGTTAACGTCCCCGCCCGCAGGGGGGTCTTGGTGGCTTTGCCGTAATGCTTTGCTTAATTATTCCAGTGATAATAGGTCTCGCTTTCCACGCAAAGGCTCCAGATGACCCCCTAAAGTTGTTCCTTTTAGGCTGGGCGACTGTCGCGCTGACCTCCTTCCTCAAGTGCGGGATGCCTCAACCGCTTGAAAACGAAATACTGAACATAGTTAGCTTTGTAAGGCGAAGCAACTTCCTCTTTGCTGTTTTGAGGATCTATCAACATAACTTGATAATCTTGATGCTGTGTGCCCTCTTGGGCAAAGGGTACTACGGTTTCGTTGTCAGTTACACCGCTCTGGTCGCGTCCGCGCTCGCCGGAGGGTACCCGGTAAGCGTAGTCTTCGGCGCTCACACGTTCTTGGAACTCTATTCCTACGCGCTCGCGACCACGAGGAGGAAACTGGATCTGGTTAAATCGGCCGCATACCTTTTGGTAGCTGCTGCCTTCGAGGTAACGGCAATACGTTTCTAACGCTCTCCTCGCTCTAATAACACAGAGATGTCGGGCTATGATCCGTGATGCTTACGGCAGGGGGTTGACCACTCTTAGGGTTTCTGTCACGGAGAGGTGCAATTTCAATTGTGTGTTCTGCCACTCCGAAGGCGTGGCCGAAAGGACCCTCGACGAGCTTTCAGTTTACGACTACGACATAATAGCTGAGGCCACTTCGAAGCTGGGAATGAAATACGTCAAGTTCACGGGGGGCGAGCCCCTGCTTAGGAGGGATTTAGAACACATCGTTCTCTCGTTCAAAAGGCACGGGTTTGAAGAGATATCTATCACTACGAACGGCTTCCTCCTCCGGGAAAGGGCTGAGGGCCTCAAGGAGGCTGGCGTCAGCTGGATAAACGTTAGTTTACACAGCCTCAAGAGGTCCCGCTTTAAACAAATAACTGGGGTTGACGCCCTACATCGAGTGCTGAGCGGCATCGAGAGGGCTTTGGAGAGTGGGATAGATGTCAGGATAAACGTAGTCATCCTAAGAGGGATAAACGATGACGAGGTGGAGAAAATAATAAGGTACGCCGTGAGCAAGGGGGTATCGGTACACGTCATAGAATTACATCCAGTAGGGAACGGGGCCTCGATATTCTCCGAACGACACTCGAGAGAACCCATAGAGAGATTGAAGAGGTGGCTGGAGGAGGTTGCAGACCGAAAGGAGGTCAGAGAGTTACATAACAGGCCTCGGTACTACTTGGGCAAGAGCTTCGTCGAGCTAATAGAGCCCGTTGGCAACCCTTACTTCTGTGCAGGCTGTACGCGGCTGAGGTTAAGCGCGGACGGCAAGTTCTATCCTTGCATCAACGTTTACTACACCCGCTTCGACGCGTTGGGGGTGTTGAGGTCTCCTGAACCGAGGGAGACCAAGGTAAGGAAGATAATAGAGGGCATCTTAGAACTCAACGACAAGAGGAGACCATACTACATGTGGAGTTTGGAGTTCGAATCAAAACGCATGCCAGTTAAGAGGGAAGTCCGGGTCAGCAGAATAGAGTTGCCGAGGAGGGCTAAACTTCAATTCTGGGCGGCGATTATGAGGGAGGGAAGACCTCTTGAAACGAAGTTATGTGGTGGCCCGGTACGAGTATAAGGGCCATAAGTTCGAGATATTGGTAGATCCAGACAAGGCAATGGAACTCAAGTCGGGTAAACGGATACCGGTGGAAGAGGTTTTGATAACTGATACGATTTACAAGGACGTGAGCAGCGGAGACAGAGTCTCCCCAGAGGTGTTAAGAAAAGTCTTTGGAACCGACGATGTAAAGAAGGTAGCTCTAGAGATAATAACCAAAGGCGAAATACAATTGACTGCTGAGCAGAGGAGGAAACTGATTGAACAAAAGAGACGTCAGATAATTAACTACATAGCAAAGAACGCCATAGATCCTCAGACCAAACTCCCTATCCCCCCGGCAAGGATAGAAGCGGCCATGGAGAGGGCCAAGGTAGGCGTAGACCCTTATAAGAGCGTTGAAGAGCAAGCGATACAGATAGTTAGGGCGATATCAAGGATAATCCCAATTAAAGTAGCGAGGGCGATCATTCAGGTCAAGATACCCCCCAAGTACTCGGGCCGTGCCTATTCTGAACTCAAGAAGCTAGGAGAGATAAAGTCTATGGATTGGAAGTCAGACGGAAGCTTGGTCGCTGAGATAGAGATACCAGCTGGCTTGCAAGGTGAGGTTATGGACAAGCTGGCGAAAATGACCAAGGGAGAGGCGGAGGTTAAAGTGTTGTACGCCTCTTAAGTTAAGGGGGTGGTGTTGATGATACTAGCCATAAACGCAAAAGTTTACTATCCTTACTCGTTTGGAGCGCGGCTGCTGAGGCTGGCGAGAGCGATAGATAGGATAGCCCAAGAATATGCAATCACTACGATAATAGCCCCTCCACATACGGAGTTAAAAGAAGTAAAGGATATAGTGGAAGTAACCAAGGTCTATGCTCAACACTTGGATCCCGTGGAGCCCGGAGCGCACACGGGCTCTGTCGTGCTAGAAGGTGTAAAGGAGATAATAGACGGTAGCATAATAAATCACAGTGAAAAGAGGATGAAGCTCGATGAGATAGAATTCCTAGTTTCTAAGTTGAAGCGTGCTGGGAAGGGGAGCTTGGTCTGTGCTCCCACGCCCAATACGGCAGCAGCGGTGGCCGAGCTGCGCCCCTCCATGGTAGCGATGGAGCCGCCAGAACTGATAGGTACTGGAGTCTCGGTCTCCCGTGCAAAGCCTGACATTGTGAGGGAGACTGTAAAGGCCGTCAAGGAGACGGGCTTCGACGGCCCAGTTCTCGTGGGGGCCGGCATCTCGAGCGGTGAGGATGTCAGAAAGGCAATAGAACTGGGCGCGGACGGGATCTTGGTGGCCTCAGCGGTGGTAAAGGCCGAAGACCCTTATCTAAAGCTAAAAGAGCTTGCGGAGGCAATGACAAGATGATTTTGACTAAGGAGGAAGAGAGGGCCCTCTCGGGCGAATACGGCGAAGCTTTGTCTCAAGCTATAAAGATCCTCGTCAAGGTAGGAGAAGTGTTAGGAGCGGAGAGACTGCTCCCCATATCTCATGCCCACGCCTCTGGAGTCAGTTATGCTACAATAGGCGAGCCTGGAGTCCACTGGCTGGAAAGACTCGCCGAGGGCGGCGGTAGGGCGAGGGTCTATTCTACAATAAATCCTATAGGATTTGACCCCTATTCAGATATCATAAAGGTAGACAAGGACTTCGCAAAGGGTCAAATGAGAATAATAAGGGCTTTCGAAAGGATGGGCTTCGATACCTCCCTTACGTGTACTCCGTATTACTTGAGGACGCCTAAGCCCTTCGAGAGGCTCGCCTGGGGAGAGAGCAGCGCAGTCATCTATGCCAACACGGTGTTGGGCGCCTTTACCAACAGAGAGGGGGGCCCGGTCGCCGTGGCGGCGGCCCTCGCCGGGAAAGTGTACGAGGCTGGCTTACAGCTACTCGAGAACAGGAGGACAAACTTCTACGTGAAGCTCGACTTCCACCCAACAGATCCGGCCGAGTGGTCGGCGACGGGCTACGTAATCGGCGAGAGGATAGGGCAAGGCATACCCCACCTCAAGGGGCCGCAGCCGCCGTCCGAGCACTTGAAGTACATGCTGGCAGCCTCTGCAGCGTCGGGGGGCTTAGCCATGATGGTAATAGAAGGGGTGACGCCGCCCAAGACCTACCTACTCGGCGACGAAGAGAGGGTAGAAGTTGAGCGCGAGGACGTGGAAAGCATGTTCGGCAGCGTAGACGATGCAGACTTGGTTTTCCACGGCTGTCCGCACGCTTCCGTCGAGGAGCTCGTCGAGCTGGACCGGATAATAAAAGACAAGGTGAAAAGAGAGGTCTGGGTCGCTCTAGCCCCCAAAGTTTACGAAAGGGCCAGTCAAACGATCAAGAGCTTGTCCAAGAAAGGTATCAAGTTCGTTAGGGGGACTTGTTTGGTCGTATCGCCTATCGACAGAATGGGAATAAGGAAGGTAGCAACCACTAGCGCTAAGACATATTTCTATTTGAAAAGGAGGGGGTTTGACGTATGGTTAGTTCGACTGAGGGACTTGGCCGGCGCGTGAGGTGTGGTCGCGCCCTCGTCGGAGAGGGGGACGTAAAAGGGCGCGTCGTAAAGGTTGAACATCACTTAAGCTTCTTGGGTGAGGTAGATCCCAGAAAGGGAGTGCTCTACGACGGGAGGTCCATTAAGAACAAAGTGTTGGTCGTCAAAGGCATTAGGGGATCCACTGTAGGCTCTTACGTAATCTACGCCTTAAGGTATTACGGAAACGCACCTCTCGCGGTAGTCGTCGAGGGCGAAGCTGACCCGATAGTTGTGGCTGGCTGTGTTATGGCCGAGTTACCTTTGGTGGATAAAACTGGCTCCCTCGAACTATGGGATGGAGATCTAGTATTCCTCCAATTTGTTAAAGGGAAGGCTTGCATCTCGAAGGTTGGGGATGTCGACCTAAAAACCTCGGGTAGGACTGTGGAAGGGTCATAGACAGTGGCCGTCCCGGAAAGGGTCAATCCTAAGGGCGTTGAGCTGAAGGTTATGGAAGCTAAACAGAAAGACGTGGGGCACGGAAGGGTTAGAATAGATAGGATGATAATGGAGATGATTGGAGTATCTCCCGGTGACGTGGTTGAGATAGAAGGCAAGAGAGTCACGGCCGCTATCGCTTTGCCGGCGTACCCCGAAGATCAAGGACTAGACATAATTAGGATGGACGGTCTGATAAGGAAGAACGCCGGCGTAACGGTGGGTGATAAGGTCTACGTCCGGAAAGCAAAGGTGAAGGAAGCTAGGGTAGTGAAGCTAGCGCCGGCCAATTTCAGCGTAAGCATAGATGAGGGCTTCATTCCCTACGCTAAGAAGAAACTGATGGACAGGCCTGTTGTGGAGGGCGACACCGTAATGATACCGATACTAGGTCAAACGATACCCTTCGTGGTAGTTAGTACTAAGCCCAGCGGGGTTGTAAAAATAACAAAGAACACAAATATAATGATATTAGAGAAGTATGTGGAACACACGAGAGTGCCAAAGGTAACGTGGGAGGACATAGGCGGCCTCGAGAACGTGGTACGGAAGCTGAGGGAATTAATAGAACTACCTATGAAATATCCCGAAATCTTCAAGAGGCTCGGCATAGAGCCCCCCAAGGGGGTGCTCCTCTACGGCCCCCCTGGCACGGGCAAAACTATGTTAGCTAAGGCGCTGGCCAACGAAATAGATGCCCACTTTATACCTATCAATGGACCAGAGATAATGAGCAAGTACTACGGAGAGAGCGAGCAGAGGCTCAGGGAGATATTCGAGGAGGCCCGCAAAAACGCTCCAAGCATAATATTCATAGACGAGATAGACGCGATAGCCCCCAAGAGGGAGGAAGTCACCGGAGAGGTCGAAAAGAGGGTAGTCGCCCAGTTGTTGACCTTGATGGACGGCCTCCAAGAGAGGGGGAGGGTGGTCGTAATAGGCGCGACCAACAGGCCAAACGCCATAGACCCCGCCTTGAGGAGGCCGGGCAGACTAGAGGTCGAGATAGAGATACCTTTGCCCGACAAGAAGGGTAGACTCGAGATACTACAGATCCACACGAGGAACATGCCCTTGGCGGAAGACGTAGACTTGGAGAAGCTCGCCGAAATGACTCACGGCTACACCGGGGCTGACTTAGCGGCGCTGGTGAGGAGCGCGGCCTTCTACGCTTTGAGAAGGTACTTGCCCGAGATAGACTTGGATAAAGGCGAAATCCCTCCGGACTTGCTAGACAGAATGAAGGTCACCATGGAGGACTTCATAAACGCCTATAAGGACATAGTACCGTCCGGCTTAAGGGAAATATACATAGAAACCCCGGAGGTGCACTGGGAGGACGTAGGAGGTCTAAAGGAGGCGAAGCAGCAGTTAAGAGAGGCTGTTGAGTGGCCGCTGAGGTACCCAGAAGCCTTCCGCAGGCTCGGCATAGAGCCCCCCAAGGGGATACTCCTCTTCGGGCCGCCCGGGACCGGCAAGACCTTGCTAGCCAAGGCAGCGGCCACCGAAAGCCAAGCGAACTTCATAGCGGTCAGAGGGCCGGAGGTGTTGA